>NZ_JBLKRU010000042.1:0-62706 GCF_047608185.1 Caballeronia eucalypticola | reverse complement strand
TTGTTGCTCATGCTTTTGACTCGTCTGCTTAATGCCTGCCACCATTTCCCTGGCTTCGTCTACGGTACCGCGCGCTTGTGCATGCATAGCAATACTATCGAGATCGATGTGCGCCCGCGCAAAGGCTCCAGAGCGTGCTGCTCAGGATGCCATCAACCCGCCAGGGGCTACGACCAACTGCCCCAACGCCGCTTCGAGTTCATCCCGATCTGGGGCTTTGCGGTGTTTTTACTGTACAGCATGAGGCGCGTGGAATGCAGGCGATGTGGGGTCAAGGTAGAGGAGGTGCCCTGGGCAATGGGCAAGCACCAGTTGACCAGGGCGTACATGCTGTACTTGGCGCACTGGGCGCGCAAGCTTTCATGGAAGGACACGGCACAGTCCTTCCACACCAGTTGGGAGAAGGTCCAACAGGCCGTGGCCTATGTCGTGCAATGGGGTCTGGAGCATCGCGAGCTGGGGCATATCCGGGCCATCGGCGTGGACGAAATCGCCTACGGTCGTGGTCATGAGTATCTGACACTGGTCTACCAGATCGAGGCGGGCTGCACGCGCCTGCTCTGGGTGGGCGAGAAGCGCACCAAAGAAGCGTTCCAGAAGTTCTTCGATATGATCGGCACGGAACTGGCGCAGGGCATCGAGTTTGTGTGTTCGGACATGTGGAAACCCTATCTGGACATGATCAAACTGCATTGCACAGGGGCGCTGAACATTCTGGACCGCTTTCACATCGTCGCTAAACTCAATCTTGCCATCGACGAGGTCCGTGCGGGCGAAGCACGCCAACTGGTCAAGGACGGCTACGAGCCGGTGCTTAAGAAGTCGCGCTGGTGTCTGCTCAAGCGCCCGGGGAACCTGACCGACTCCCAGCGCATCAAGCTGCGTGAGGTGCTGCGCTATAACCTCAAGAGCGTACGGGCCTACCTCTTCAAAGAATACTTCCAGCAATTCTGGGACTACGAGTCACCCGCATGGGCAGGCAAATTCCTGGATCAGTGGTGCAGCGAGGTCATGCGCTCGCGCATCGACCCGCTCAAGAAATTCGCTCGCACAGTACGCACCCATCGAGAGCTGTTGCTCAACTATTTCCGGGCGCGAAAGGCGTTCTCCAGTGGCATCGTTGAGGGACTGAACAACAAAGCCAAAGTCACTATGAGAAAAGCCTATGGATATCGCACCTTCAAAATGACGGAACTCTCGCTATATCACGTACTTGGCAAACTTCCTGAGCCAGAACTCGCCCATAGATTTTACTGACGGACCAGAAATTGCAATGGGCACATCACGGTGGCTCTTTTCTCACTCCATCCGCCGTTTGAGCGCTTTTGTGCGGCGCCAATGGTCGCCTTCCAGAAGGATGGCCGCACTAAGACGACCATGTTCACCACAGCTTTTCAATGACGCGCGCACGCCGGCCGCTTCCAAGGGGAAGCGGTAACCACCCTCATCGTAGTGGACGCAAACCTTACTGCGAACTATGGAGCGGAACGAAATAAATTTAAGCGAAAGCTCAAAGGTTTGGATCCGACAGCGCGGCCAGACGCGGATAAAGGGCCTTTCGAAAGCCAAAGTCACTATGAGAAAAGCCTATGGATATCGCACCTTCAAAATGACGGAACTCTCGCTATATCACGTACTTGGCAAACTTCCTGAGCCAGAACTCGCCCATAGATTTTACTGACGGACCAGAAATTGCAATGGGCACATCACGGTGGCTCTTTTCTCACTCCATCCGCCGTTTGAGCGCTTTTGTGCGGCGCCAATGGTCGCCTTCCAGAAGGATGGCCGCACTAAGACGACCATGTTCACCACAGCTTTTCAATGACGCGCGCACGCCGGCCGCTTCCAAGGGGAAGCGGTAACCACCCTCATCGTAGTGGACGCAAACCTTACTGCGAACTATGGAGCGGAACGAAATAAATTTAAGCGAAAGCTCAAAGGTTTGGATCCGACAGCGCGGCCAGACGCGGATAAAGGGCCTTTCGTGCAACCTTTGCAAGATGCCACACGCCCGAGGACATGAGATATTTTTGGGTAAAGCGTAAGCGCCGGCAAGCGCATACGGTGCTCTGCAAAGTGGTACCCGTCGGTCTTTTCTGGACCGACTCGACATCTGCGATCTCAGCCTTTTCATGCATATAGGCTCGCTCGTGAACGCCGTCGTTCCACTACCGGAGGCACTCGCATTGGCTTTCTTCTACCCGCAAGGTACGCCTCGGCCACCGGTCGTCGACTATAGAGCGACCAGGCGCATGAATTAATGTCGGCCGCCGCGGTGTTCGCGCTTATAGAGCATCGCATTTAGGTGACTGGCCGTGAGTAAAGGAAACTTCTTGAGCGTCTCAGCAGTGTACGGAGGAAAGCGTCGATTTGCGAAGGCCGTTGAACGCCGCCGATTCAGGCAGTTCAACCTCTGCCAGCAGGCGATGAACAGTTATTTTTTGTACGTTCAATTGCTGCGAGAAGACGCACAGTGCCACTTCTCGAGGTGGTGCTAGCGCAGGATGCCCGCATCAAGCTCGGTGTCGACGTGCATGGGTCATACTCCGCTCAATGCTTAGGAATGCAAATACTTTTTGGTCCGTCTGAGCAATTTCTCAATGGGCACAAAGTCCGAACAAGAACGAGGCATGGATCAATTGGCGCACTAAGAACCCGCGAAACGCATGTTGCACTCCACACGGGGATAGACCTGCCAGTTTAGGCCAGTGTCGGGCCTGTATTTTCGGCGGTAAATAAAACCCCGTTCTGCCGCATTTCGATTCCTGCGTCCTTCTTCTGAAATGCTCCGCGCCATTCTGATTTGGGCGCATAGATTCAAGATCCAGGCCCGCTCAAACGCCAATGCCTTGAATGCAGCTGACTGCGATTGGCGTTCCTCGCTGTTGTCGAACGCGCACGCCGTAACGATTTGCGGATTTTCTGGAGGTGGGCGCCGCCCACTGGAATACGAGTCGAGACCTATCCGCCGATGCTTACTAACACCCATCGCAGATAGATTACGCAGTCCTCAACGGCATATATTACCTATTATTCTTACGATGAATAACAAATTTTTACCTGGCAGCGATACTTTTTTGTTTCATTTATGTATCATCAGGTCTCGTTGGGTGCAAATGCTTTGCTGATGCAAGTTCGAATTGCAATTCTTTTATAGCGATCCGGAACTAATTCGCCAACCGTGCCGCATCCGCCCCGCGCTACCTTAATGGTGGGAGCCGCGCTTTACAACCCTAATTCCGTTTTTACTAATTGATATGTTTTCCTAATGAACTTAATTGTTTAGGAATCCGACGCGTTGTAACGTGATCACGTGACAACGTCCTTTCGACGCGAACGTTGTTCGCTCTATAGCCGGCTTCAACCGGCACTGGCAAAGAAATGTTTTTCGCCCGCAAATGCGCCCTAAGACTGGATACTTCGTCCGGTCGATATTCTCAACGAAGAAAGTTTTTCTCGATCCTGGTGCTCTCCGCCGGAGCGCTAGCCCTATATGGTTGCGGTGGCGAGGGCTCAGGCGATGCAATTTCAAGTTCGGTAGCCGCTAAGGCCGTCAATTCCGGTTTGGCTGCAGATGCGCCCACGCAACCCGCCGGCGCGGTCTCAAATGACCCTGCCCTTGTCAGCAAGGTCGATGGGGGGGCCAATAGTCGCATTGCGCTGCAAAAAGCGGGAATAGGCGATTGATGCTGTACGCAAGTAAGCCACCTCCACTTTGCGACTGCGCGTTGAACGCTCTGCCTCCGGCAGGTTCGGAAATTTGAACCTACCTGGTTGCAACTGTTCGCAAGACGGTTCCTGATTTTGACTTTGCCGCGGAACTCCGCGACTCTGTTGCAGCGAGTTCCAACCCATGAGTGTCATTGCGTGAGCAAGTGATGGCCGTCGGCCAAGTCACCGTGACGGTGTGGAATTGATTTAAAACATCACGATTCAAGGGAAAGAAATGAAACTCAAGTTCCTCGCATTATTCATCCCGCTGGCAATATGGTGCGGGCAGCCGCTGCTGGTCGTCGCGCAAACGAAGAGCTCAAACGCGCAACAAATCGCGCTCCAACCGCCACCGACTGGAAATGGCGCCGATCGATTCGCTATGGACGTGAATTGCAATCTTTGGAGTGCTGATCAGACGGCCCTCTCTGAATGCTCAAAAGACCTCGACCTCGTTACCGGACTGGGAGTCGGAACGGTTCGCCTTAGTATTTCGTGGGATTTCATGGTTCTGCCAGATGGCAGCACGCTGGACCCAAATAAGGTGGTCTTTCTAAAGTCTCTTCTCAATGCAGCGCGCACGAGAGGAATGAAAATTCTTTTCCAAGTAGGTATGTACGCGCCCTTCAGTGCCTACAAATGTGCCAATGTTCAGCGTCCTCCAAGTAGCGATTCCCCCCGGCTTGACTTCTGCGATGCGATCTTTACCAAATACTTGAGCTCGCTCATGGACGTCGTGTTGCCTTTTACCGCCGATATCGAGTTGTTCAATGAAATCAATTGGGGGTTTGCTGCGACAGATCCCTCGTACGGAGATCCGAAGGGTATCTCGGGATACATCGTGAATCGCGAAAAGACACTTTATACAGAAGCCAGGCAAGTATTCAATGTCAAGAAGCAGTTAGGCTACCAAGCTGTCCTGCATAGCCAGGGCATCTCCTATTTTTACAACTCGGCATATCCCAAAGATGGCTGGACGCCCCCCAAAGGAAGCATGTTGGTCCAGGCGACCGACGACGTCAAAGCTTTGGGAAACAATACATCAAGCGCATCTAGTACCTTGAATTCCATCGTAGATGTTGTTGATATCCATCCATATTTCAGCAGCAGCGCATATACGCTCATGATTCAAGCTTTCATAAATACGATGACGAGTGTTGTCACCAACGGTCCTAAGAAACTTTGGTTGACGGAAACTAACAACGGGATGGACGGCACCGATGCGGGGCAAACTGCGGCCTTCAATCAATTGACCGCGCTGATGAACAATGGCTCCGTGCAAAAGGCATTTTGGTACGTCGTGCGCAACGGCGATCCCGAAAACGGGGAAGGCGATAGCTATTCCATTTATGATTTCAATCGCAACTTGATCAGACCAAACCTGGCCGCGGCAATCAAAGCTTATAGCGCCACGATTCCTGCGTCGCAGCGTTTCCTGTCGGGTGCTTATCTTACGCCCGTCATGTGACGGTACCCTTTACGATCATTGATGAGAAGCAGATCGGGATATCCCCTTGGTCTGAGTCTGAGTGCGGATATAAGTCAGTGGTCCTGGATATGGTTGGTCATCAACAACGCCGCGAACGCGTCATTGCAAAGTCGCGGTCGCTCGGGAATCCAGTTAGGACAATCTGCTTCTTGGCGCGAGTACGACTCAAGCAGTGCAACATGCTGGTCACCAAGAATTGCTCTTTTCGCCACCATTCGACGTGACTGTTATCGAACGGCGGCGCGGTGACGAGACCCCCGGCGCTATTTATCGCCAGGTCGGTGCCGATTTGCAAATGGAGGACCGTTCACTACGCGTCCTCCAGACACCATCGCGCGACGCATTTCGGTGCCCGCAACGAATTGACCAGTTGCAGTTTTGGTCGTGAAGATCGACAGGATCGGCAACGCGAAACGATGATGACCAACCAAGCGGCTGCAACGTCAGCACGGCGAGCATCGGAATGCACCCTCAGAGCAATTTACCGGATCGGGCAACTCACTCACGCCGCCCTACTTTCGATCGTCTTGGTTTCGCGTCGAAATCCGACATTCAACGAATCATTCTATTAGCTAGCGCATTCGCTCGTTTTCAGCAACATCTTCTCCCGAACTGAGCGCGTCTAAAACCAACAATTAAGCACCAGCGTCATTGCGTTTCCAAGCCGGGTTGGCGGGTCCGATAAGCACCGGATCCCTTACCGATCTTGAGCGCCGCGCAGGTACCCGCGCTTGCCACGATCGTTCCGCCGACGCTGATCAACAGGAGCGTGTAGAAAAATTTGAGTCCGAAAAAATGCGCTAGCGCAAGGCTCATGAATATAGTTACGGCACTCGCTGTCTGAATCACCAAGTCTATCTTTTGCCGATTCACGACAATGAATACCTGTGCCATTGAACTGTACATCGCCATTGTGATGAAATACGGGATAAAGAGCACATACACTGACATAGACGGTTCCCATTCGTCACCCATCTTCAGATGGATGAGCAGGCTTAGGCCGGCATAGCAGGCTGCCACGAGAGCGAGACTAATGAGCGTCAGCATGGTGAAGAACTGCTTCGAGGGATTCACGCCTCCCTGTCTTTCAACGTCGAAGTAATCGACCAGATCGCGGCGAAAGATAGCGCCAAGGCTTTGCGATAGAAGAGATGCAGGAAAGTAACCTACGCGATACGCGAGTGCGAAGATACCGGCGTCACGATGATCGAAGATCAAGGGGATCAGGATCGCAGATGCATAGATCACGAAGGAGTTCAGCGCAGTGGTCGGCACGCCATATTTGGCGTACTGAATTTGCAGCGCGGAGAACTTCACTACGGTCACTGGGATCATCCGGCGCGCGGAGTAAAGGTAAATTGATGCCAGGCAAAAATTCGAAGCGAGAAAGATCCAGCTATACAGGTTGAATATGCCGAATCCGGTGCACTCACCTTTCGAAAACGCCATTAGACAGAAAAAACAGATGAAGAAAACAGCATTCGGGAAAAACCGGATGGTAGCGATCTTTGTGTATTTTCTTTCGCTGGTGAGTGCCGCGCACAACGCCTGTTGCAGGAACACGCCAAACGCGAGGCCGATAACAGGTATGTACTCTGCATGAGCGGCTACCGTGGTGGTGACTACGAGCGCGAGGCCGATTACGATGGCGACCACGCTAGAACTCGTCATTGCCCGAACGGCGAGCGTTTTGTTTGCCGCTAGGCACGCGACCTCCAAGCGCAGGCCGATTATTGTGCCGGTAAAAAGTCCGGCGGCCATGAGTTGACTGAAATACCCAAGTTCCGTCGGACCACAATACTTTCCGATCAATAAGATCGAAACGAAATTGAGCGCCTGACTGAGTACGACTCCAGCGACACTTACGAACGAGTGTTTTATATTCACATTTATCCCCGTCGAAAGCCGGTGAGTTTTGTTCGCTACTCCGATCGTGCTCTGCAAGATCCAGCTCTTCTGCAACTCTACGCCAGTGCATACGGCTTCGAGATAGGACCCATTGCGATAAAGACCAGCGCGCACCGGCTAGCGGCGATCGACGTCCGCCTCGAGTCCGTTGCAGATCACACCCTTTACGCAGGCATTCTCCTGCTCGAAGTGCATGGCTGTCTCCACAACCTCGGCCACCTGAGTTGCCTCGAAGCGAGTCACGTAAAGTTCGTTGTCAATGCATGCGTCACCGGTCGAGCTCACCGCATTCTGTTCGAGGCCCGGCAACGCCTGTCGCTGCTCCATTGATCCAATCGCGCTTAGCATGCCATCCTGCCGGCCGAGCAGTTGATTCCCGGGGCGACCCGGCGCGTAGGTCGAGTAAAGTGCCGCGCGCTTATCCTTCAGTTCGAGGAGACTGCGTTGCGCACCAGCGGCTTGCCACAGATAAGGCTTACATTTCTCCCTGACATTGAACACGGCTATGTGATTGCGCATGTCGTAGCAGCGGCCTTGAGTATGCTCAATGTCGTCCTTGAGTTGCGGAAGCAGATCGTTCAAAGATGCGAGCAACATCACAACTTCCGTTGGCTGGCCTTCCGGGTTCTCATCGGCGCAAGTATTGCCGATCCCGACCCGCGCGAGGCAAGTCAACTGCCGGTTCAAACCCAACAAGGAAGCGCTGATATCCCCAATGTCCCTTCGACCGCTCTTCGGAAAGTTGCGCCGCATTTGAGGATATTCCACTATTTTTCCGAGAGACAATTTTGTCAGCACAAATTGAGTGCCTGGCTTCGTGTCCGTCGAATTCACGCGTAACTTGATCGGGCTATCGAGTTGTTTCAAAACGACCGTTGCACCAACGTGTCCTTCGACCCCTTCGACCGGGTCGAGCCACTCGTCGCCCCACGCGTGACCGCTAGAGTTAAGGATAGTTGGATCGGAAAAAACCTTACCATACCAGGCCAGCCAAATTCTGAGGAACGGGAGACGCGTTGGCTTAGCTCTGGTGTCCAGGTTTATCTCGTCGACAGCTTCCCCAATCACCATTCTCGACTGGAGAATTTTTATCGCGGCCGCTGCCTCTAATTTGACGTCAAACATACAGGACGTTGCGCAAAGGACGCTTCAAATCAGTGCTTGGAAAACTATCTTCACCCTGAACGAGGACGCTAGCCTGACATGTCGGCAGCGAAATAAACACGTGAGCAAAACGCACGGCGACGATGATGCCGGCGATTCCGCAGACCGGCCAACGGTTTGCAGTGGGCAAGGCGAAATAGCCTGAAAGACTTACATCATCATTTCGGAGAACAGTAGCATTCGCAAGCGGAGATTTCTGACTCATCGAAACCTTTGGCGGGAGTATGAAGCGAGTCGGAACTTCGTTTTGGTGCGCACCCGAGATCGCGCGCACAACCCTCGGTTACAACCTGGAAGGCGGACTATCCGTGCTGGCACGGCTTACGTCAGCTCGAAATTGGACGCAAGCAGGCGGACTCCCTGCGTTGTGCGTTAGGTTGCTGGGAAAAACAGAAAGCAAAGTACGAGCAGTAGCACACAGTATGTTTTGACCGCCCTTATTTCTGTGCGCTACCGCACATCACATTTCTAGCTATAACGCGACCGGCGCCTGCACCGCGAGCTCCAAGCACAGCAGGAGCGACAGAGGCGCAGTGGTTCGAACCGGGAGGGCGCAACTAACACAGCGTGAGGCATTGGAGCGGGCAGGAATGTTGATTACTTGAATTTTCGCGGCAGCATTCGCTATGAAACAATCTGGTGCTACTGCACTAGTCGGCGCGGGCTTCGCGCATTACGTCAAGGCTGCGCGTTGCGCCCGGGTTGCACTTACCATCGACGAAGAGTTTGTTACGCTGTGCAGCGAGTCTTATCTGCTGTGGGGTCCAGTTGATCAGCACAGCGTCGAACTCGATATCCTGCTACATAAGCGTCGTGTCTGGGCGGCCAAGCGTTTTTTCAAGCGCGCGCTTGCCGATTGTCCCGAAGCTCATGCAAGTAAGTGACTGATTACCTGTACGGCTATCGGGCTGCAAGCCACGATCCCTGAACTGGAAAACGCGAAACACGTCTTCGTCACAGCCAGCGTGCGACGGAAAATCACGCCAAAATAACCATCAACCCGCGCATGAACGCGGCCGTCACAGGCGTTCTTTTCCGCGATCTGAGCGCACACAAGCGTTCTTGTCGAGCTCCAGACCGATCCGACAGCACTTCGCACTGAAGCGACTTCTATTGCGTGCGTCGCTCTTCCACAAACAACTCGGAAAACGTTGGTCGCTTGACATTGTTTCACCGAGCTGACCTAAAAGCCGTCCGCTTTGGACAACATTTGCGCCCTCGACGCCATTGCGTCGCGAAACATCGTAACGAGGCAGCGCCATTGCCGTGCATTGTGTCTCACAGATTTCTTGTCGCTCAACGCATCATTCAAGTGGGTAGTAAAAACCGCCGCAATCAGCGACACACTTGCCTTATCCGCAATCTATGCCCCATGCGGCTTCCCAGCGCGCAGCACCTCGTGTCTGATTCTCTCGTCACTCCGCGCTGGGGCATTGGTGCCTGTATGGCGCGCCTTTCCTCACCGAGGTCCGTATTGTTTCAGCTCCTCTGGGATATACGACACGGTAGTTCTAGACAGTCATCACTTTCTTCGTCCTGCAGGTAGGCAGGCCGATTGGTTGCCCTTGCAAAAAAATATTCCGGAATTTGAACGATTTGTGCGCTTGCCCACGGAATCAGCAATAAAGAAATGTCAGTCTTGTTGACGGCCGACGGCATCTTTTTTCACCGGCGTCCAATTTTTGAGAAAAGAGACAACAAAGGAAAGAACGCGCTACGCACCATCCGAACTGAACGATCTCAAGGGCAATTGCCGTGATGCTCCTACCAGGCCCCTCGCCCCCTGGATCGAGATCGGGGGGTAATCACCAGGGCAAAACATGGTCACGGGTGAGATAAATCCTTGGCAGAAAACATGAAAAATGCACTGTTTCTGATGCAGGACATCCGGGGTGGCGGCGCGGAACTCGTAACTCTGAGCGTGGTGAGCGGTATCGTTGCGCGGGGGGGCAAAGCTCGGATCCATACCTTCAGCGAGAAGCGTGCCGACCACGCGCTGCCCGAGAATCTTGTGCGCGCCGGAAAGTCAGTCTTCGCCGCACGCGGCGGCCGGGCCGCATCGCTCTGGGGCGCCCTGTGCGAGGCAGGCGTAATTGTTGGGTCGCTCGAGATCAAGACGCATCTGGCTGCGGCGATGTTCGGCGCGGTCTTTCGCAAGCCCGTCGTGCTCTGGCTGCACAAGGATCTGAAGGTGTTTCTTGCGAACAAGGGCACCGTGCAGCGAGTCATCTACAAAGCGCTCTTCAGTTTGAACTTGTATTTCGCTCACCAAACCATCGGCGTTAGCGAAGGCGTAACGCAGAGCCTGCGGGCGATGTTCCCGCGACACGCCTCCCGAATCGCCTGCATCTACAACCCGATTGACATTGCGGGCATCGACAGTCGCATGGCCGACGCACTCGCCGTGGCGCCGTGGATGAAAAAGCCCTTCGTGCTCTCTGTAGGGCGCCTTACAAGCCAGAAAGGCTTCGACCTGCTGATCCAGGCATTCGCGGTTGTCTCGGAGCGTGTTCCGGATGTGGATCTCGTCATCCTGGGTCAAGGTGAGGAGCGTGATGCACTTGCGCGGCTAGCGGGCTCACTCGGCATTGCGGGCCGGGTGCATCTGCCCGGCTTCATCAGCCCGCATCACGCGATGGCACACGCTTCACTCTTTGTTACGTCCTCGCGCTTCGAAGGTTTGTCGCTGGTGTTGATTGAGGCACTCTATCAAGGCGCGCGCATCATCTCAACCGATTGTCCGTCCGGTCCACGGGAGGTACTCGATGGTGGTCGTCACGGCACACTCATCGCCAACGGCGCCGTCAACGAATTGGCCGATGCGATGACGCGAGAGCTGACGACGGCCGATGCTGACGGCGCGAAAGCGACGCGCCGCGCACGCGCCAAAGATTTCTCGATTGATTGCATCCTGCCGGAATGGGAGCGTCTGCTGGGCAGCGTGTAAGGTCGCCCAGAAGCGTGTCCTGGCGCGCAGATTACAAAAACGCCCGCCGACGCCCCCGCGTTGCCCGGTGCGAGTATGGAGTCACACGCCTCGTTTCAGGCAGGAATCGTGGGCCGCTCGCGATGATGGCGGCCGAGGTCACGACGCAAAACCTTTTTCGCAAAGCTTTTCGCGAAGTGCAAAGAGCGGTCGGTACGAACATTCAGTGCGAACCGGCCGAGCGACTCGGTGCCCGATGTATGTCGATCAGCAGAGGCTGCCTGGATCTTTTCGTAATCGGCGGCCATTTGTTTGATCGTCACTAATCCATCACTGAATGAAGCCCGGTCGACGCGAGCACAGATGTGACACGCCCGTCTAAACAGGTTGCGGAAAATGGTCAGCCAGAATTCTTTTTGCTCACCGTCCGTGATCTTTTTAAGTACTTCCCGACCGGTTACCTGCAAGTCGCGCACGTCCTGCACCGGCGATCCCTGCGTAATGCTACCGAACCGGCGACGGTAACCGATTAACGGGCGAGCAATCTTGAACACGGAATCGGCGCTCAGATAAACCGATGGCACCACCGCGATATCCTCATAGTGCCGGCCGAGCGGAAATGGTGCCGGCCCGAACAAACTGCTTCGATAGACTCGAGCCCACACGAATGTGTGGAAGCCCTCGGCGAAATGCATCCGCGTAGTGTGATCGACTGGACTGCCGCCGACGACAGC
This sequence comes from Caballeronia eucalypticola, assembly GCF_047608185.1. NCBI lineage: Bacteria > Pseudomonadati > Pseudomonadota > Betaproteobacteria > Burkholderiales > Burkholderiaceae > Caballeronia > Caballeronia eucalypticola. The sequence continues at coordinate 50,774 of NZ_JBLKRU010000042.1, read as the reverse complement.
TTGCGGGACCACTTCGATCGTGTCGAGGTTCTGGCTGTGGTTGTCGATAATGGACACGTTGTATTCGAGCATGTCCCATGTGCCTTCCGTTAACAACGGCACAATGCTGGCCGAAAAATCCGGCAAGAAGATATCGTCGCCATCCAGAAATCCTACATAGGGCGTCCGCACTACCGCGATGCCCGCGTTGCGCGCGCCGCTAAGTCCGCGATTACTCTGGCGGATCAAACGGATATGGCCCGCGGGATCCCGGTCCATCACCCTTTTGACGACATCAAACGTAGAGTCGCTCGACCCATCGTCGATCACGACAATTTCGATGTCGTCGATGTAAGGCTGTGAAAGCACCGAATCAAGCGCCTCTTCAATGTATCCGTCCACGTTGTATGCCGGAATTACAACGGTGAGAAGTGGAGTACGTATTCGATTTTGTGCGGGTGTCATGGCGATCCAGTAAATGAGTAGAGCAGCGGTGGCTGCGACGCCAAAGCGAGCGGCATTCTTCAGCAACGCTTGTGCCCTCTCCTGCGTGGCACATCCAAAGTGCCAGACGATACCTTAAAAATTACTCTTCAATGGCGACCTTATTACAAACTCTCTCCGTTATTTCTCCGTCGCTGAAATTGATTAGTTATCCTTATGCTTGTGGATTGGCACTTTTCTTTCACGCCTTTCGGCGAGCGGATGCACCTAAGCGCTGCAAGAGATCCGACAGTCATGCGCATGGATTCAGTAGGCATTCGCTATAAGCGAGATTGGCGTTCAGCGCTTCAGGCGACATGTGTGTAAAAAGACGGCATGCCTATGTAGACACCCAGCGTGCAGACGCGTTCCGTTTCAATTCGCGAGTCGCGTCCCTTCGAAAAGCGACCGGAGCATCGACGACGGATACGGTCTTACGTCTTTAATTTTTTGGCCGCTTGCGAGACGCACCTAGCCTGTTGGTTTCCTATAGAACTTTGGCTCTGCGGCGGCGCATTGCGCCCAACTCCAGTGCCCTTTGCTCTATGACGGGGCAGCTTACGACTGAAGCTAACGACGAGACATATTCCGATGTAGCAACATCACTATCTTCCCATGCGGGAATCAAACACTCCGCGCGCTCGACCACACTGCGATCTGATCGGCGCGTCCCTGCGAAAAATTTAACGATCCAACTCAACTGCCCGATAGCAATGAGTGGACCGCTGCTAGCACGATTGAAACTCCCGCAACGATCCAGGAGTGTCTCGCGGTCACTAGAACAGTTTAGCGTCAGCCGCGCGACAGCGTTCAGTCAAATCTCGCCATAGTGGGTCGCACAACCAGATTCATTAGACGATATTCACATTTTGAGTCCGTGCAGTTTAGACAGGCCTTTTAACCACCCTTGAATCTGGTCCTCGCGTTAAACAAGTTGCCATGAAGCAGTCTTCTTGGTCATCAGGCGCAAGGAATGATCGGCGCTCTCGCATTTCCGTGTGGCAACGCACGTTCTTGGTTTTCTCCCGAAGGTATAAACATAGCCATGGACTCACCAATGAGAGACGCAAATGAAAGTGCTGATGGAGAAACGCGCCATGTCGAGACAACTTATGCCGGCCAGTATTCCGGCGGCCCACAGTCGTGAATTATCCGTGTCTCGCGGAGATAGCTCGCCCGACTCAACATCCTGCCTGGACGTCGCCTCGCCGGACGCTTCTCTCGATGTGTCACCTAGCCAAGGGGCTCAACCTGAAGAAATCGCTGGCGGCATGGATTTGTCGCTTACAACAAGGAACGTCGTCAAGCGGACCATCGATATTGTCGGCGCGTCTTCCCTGCTGATCGCAATGTCGCCGATCCTTCTCATCATGGGCGCCATTGTGATGAGCGACGGAGGCCGCCCTGTATTCGGCCATGTTCGGATAGGCCGCAACGGCCGGAAATTCCGGTGCCTGAAATTCCGCTCCATGGTCACCGGCGCGGACGTGGTCCTCAAGCAGCTTTTGGCAACCGATCCGAAGGCGCGCGAGGAATGGGAACGGGATTTCAAGCTCAAGAACGATATCCGGATTACACCAATCGGCCGGTTGCTACGCCGCACAAGTCTCGACGAACTTCCTCAACTCTGGAACGTACTTCGCGGCGAGATGAGCCTTGTTGGTCCGCGACCCATCGTTGATGAGGAGCTGAAGAGATATGGCACCGACGTGCACTATTATCTGGCGACCAAACCGGGCATGACAGGCTTATGGCAAGTCAGTGGAAGAAACGATGTCGACTATGCGACGCGGGTTTCGCTGGACGTTTCTTACGCGAAGAAGTGTTCGCTTGCGCTCGACATACTAATTCTGCTGAAGACGTTCAAAGTCATCTTCAAGCGCGACGGCGCGTATTGAGTATGGACGGGTCTTGTACGTTGTTGCACGTGGCAGGCCGCTTGATTTAACAAGCAGGATGCCACGTCGAAAGATCTCGTTTGATATCGAGTACGATGACGATCCAGGTGCGCCCCGAACTCACGCCTGGGTCGGAATATTCGTCTTGCGCTCGCCTGATGAAAGGGAGCAAGTCAGCAGAGATCGCGGTGGCCCTGCAGCGGTTAAGCAGCCACGAAGCAGATGGTCTTGGCTCCGCCTCCTCCTCGGCGCACACTTTCCGAACCACTTGGGAAGATGCTTGAGCGCTCGTTGATGCGCTCCCTAACCATCGGGCTTGAAAATACGAAAACTGTGTTTCCAAGTTCACGGTGTTGATCGCTACGACGCAACAAATCCTGCAGTGCAAGCTCCGTAGATCTGACGCAATGACCTTTTCTCAAGCTAGAGCCGAGATTGGGTGGTATCGAAGCCTTGTCGAGAATCCCGCTTCTGACCCGGGAATTAAACTCTCGTGAATTACCCTCGTTAGGCAATGCCGTACGTCTATTATCGCGCGCTGCTTATACGTGGCACGGGATTTCGGCGAACTATTCGTGCCGTACCGAATGGATCGAAAAACTTAATATCGATTGAGAGCGCAACCATCCACGATAGTTATCTGATGCAGATTTTAAGGTGGCTGACTAGCGATCTAACCCCGCTACAAAATGGCGTTGCGTCCGAGCAGAATTGCGGACACTGCTACTGCCAATTGCAGTGACGAACGATCACCAATGCTTCATCGTCGATAGCAGTTTCGGGAAACGCGGACCAGGTGGTCGTCCATCGTGCTCGAGCCAGTTGGCCACATGACGGCCTTAGGCATCTCCGTGGTGACACTCTTCGCATTGCGCATATCGCCCGATGCCTGTTGGTCGCGCTACTCGCGGATCGTGTAGTCCTAAACGAAGCGGCGGTGGAGGTCGCAAAAGCGAGTATTAAAATTTCTGCGAACGTCAAATCCAAAGGTGTCGCGCAATCATCTTTTGATGATATCGGCACCTTCCAGATACAAGCCTTTTGCAAGTTATCGGGACGCCGTCGCTGGTCAGATTGCGAAAGATCCCGTCATGCCCTGTCCAATGCAGTCACTAGCGCTCTAAAGCCGCAACACACTGTGCTTGGATGCGCTTGTCCTGCACTGCGGTTCACTGCTTGTAGTGGTCGATACCGACAGCGAATCGTTGTTAGCCATCCCTTCGAATTTGAGCGAGTTCGCTTGCTTCAGATCGATTGGTTAACGGGGCGCCGCCGAGACGCCGTCGACTTACAAAGCTGACAGAAACAGGCCTCCGGGCCAAATAGCATTACTCGGCCAGAGCGCTGCGCGAGGCATCTCAATCGTTTTATGAGGCCTCGCGCACCATCCTGGCACAACACCCTCCAGTCGCGTGGCACAGCGCACAGAACGCCTTTCTCATCCTGTCATTCTTAGCGCACATCGTCCTTCCAACGTGGGAGCGCGATACAGATACGCGTTTCATACTGGAGATAATATGAGTACTACTTATAAATCAAATCTGAGAACCGCTCTTAAGGTGAGCTGTATTGTTCTTGCGAGCGCTATACCAGGATTGGTGAATGCGCAGGCCGGAGCTATTCCTCTTGCGGGAGCGCCCATTTCACCCTGCTACACGACGATACCGGGCGATTGCGGACCCGTTGGTGTTGCCCGCACGCCGAAAGCACCCTCTCCCGTCGCAAAAGTTGCTGCGTTGAACAATACCAGCGCCAACGAAAACTACGGCTACGATTCGAGCGGGACCTCGAGCGCCGGTCCGCGTTTGCTCATTTCCGCAAATGGAGGTGGGTCTTCTGGCAGCACGTCGAGTGGTAGTGGCGCGGGCAAAGGTGCAGGAAGCAGCCCTGGCTCTACAGGTGGCAGTTCGAGTGGCGGCGCCACCGGCGCAGCCGGAGGAAGCACGGGCACCGGCGGCGGAGGCGGCAACTCAAACGGTGGCGGCGTAGGGTCGGGCGGTAGCAGCGGAAACGGCAACTCAGGCGGTAGCACGGGTGGTAGCACGGGTGGTAGCACGGGTGGCAGCACGGGTGGTAACCCCGGCGGCAGCACGGGTGGTAACCCCGGCGGCAGCACGGGTGGTAACCCCGGCGGCAGCACGGGTGGTAACCCCGGCGGCAGCACGGGTGGTAACACCGGCGGCAGCACGGGTGGTAACACCGGCGGCAGCACGGGTGGTAACACAGGCGGCAGCACGGGTGGTAACACCGGCGGCAGCACGGGTGGCAACACAGGCGGCAGCACGGGTGGTAACACAGGCGGCAGCACGGGTGGTAACACAGGCGGCGATACGGGTGGAAACTCCGGTCACGGGCATGGTCATGGCGGTGGCCACGGTCACGGCGATGGCCATGGCGATGGCAACGGCACGGGTCACGGCGACGGTCATGGCGACGGTCACGGCACGGGTCATGGCGATGGCCACGGTCACGGCGATGGCCATGGCGATGGCAACGGCCACGGCGATGGCCATGGCGACGGTCATGGCGACGGTCATGGCGATGGCAACGGCCACGGCGATGGCCATGGCGACGGTCATGGCGATGGCAACGGCCACGGCGATGGCCATGGCGACGGTCATGGCGACGGTCATGGCGATGGCAACGGCCACGGCCACGGCCACGGCGATGGCAACGGTCATGGCGATAGCAACGGTCATGGCGATGGCGATGGCAACGGCCACGGCGATGGCAACGGCCACGGCGATGGCAACGGTCATGGCGATGGCAACGGCCACGGCGATGGCAACGGCCACGGCGATGGCAACGGTCATGGCGATGGCAACGGTCATGGCGGTGGAACCGGTCACGGCGATGGAACCGGTCACGGCGATGGCAACGGTCATGGCGATGGCAACGGTCATGGCGGTGGAACCGGTCACGGCGATGGAACCGGTCACGGCGATGGCAACGGCCACGGTGATGGCAACGGCCACGGCGATGGAACCGGCCATGGCGATAGCAACGGTCATGGCGATGGCAACGGCCACGGCGATGGCAACGGCCACGGTGATGGCAACGGTCATGGCGATGGCAACGGCCACGGCAACGGAACCGGTCATGGCGACGGTAACGGCCGCGGCGATGGTCACGGCACCGGTCACGGCACCGGTCACGGCGATGGCAACGGCCACGGCGATGGCAACGGTCATGGCGATGGCAACGGTCATGGTGATGGCAACGGTCATGGTGATGGCAACGGCCACGGCGATGGAACCGGCCATGGCGATAGCAACGGTCATGGCGATGGCAACGGCCACGGCGATGGCAACGGTGATGGCAACGGCCACGGCAACGGAACCGGTCATGGCGACGGTAACGGCCGCGGCGATGGTCACGGCACCGGTCACGGCGATAGCAACGGTCATGGCGATGGCAACGGTCATGGCGATGGCAACGGTCATGGTGATGGCAACGGCCACGGCGATGGAACCGGCCATGGCGATGGAACCGGCCATGGCGATGGAACCGGCCATGGCGATGGCAATGGTCATGGCGATGGCAACGGCCACGGTGATGGCAACGGCCATGGCGATGGCAACGGCCACGGCGATAGCAACGGCCACGGCGATGGCAACGGCCACGGCGATGGCAACGGCCACGGTGATAGCAACGGCCACGGCAACGGAACCGGTCATGGCGACGGTAACGGCCACGGCGATGGTCGCGGCACCGGTCACGGTGATGGCACCGGTCATGGCGATGGCAACGGCCACGGCAACGGAACTGGTCATGGCGACGGTAACGGCCGCGGCGATGGCAACGGCCATGGCAACAATGGCGGACCCGGTGGCGGATCGTCAGGCCATGGCGGCGGTCACGGCGGCGGCAACGGCGGCGGCAACGGCGGTGGAAACGGCGGCGGCAACGGCGGTGGAAACGGCGGTGGAAACGGCGGTGGAAACGGCAGCGGAAACGGCGGCGGTAGCGGTGGCGGCAGCGGTCACGGCGGCGGAAGCGGTGGCGGTCACGGCGGCGGCAACGGCGGCGGAAGCGGCGGCGGCAACGGCGGTGGAAACGGCGGCGGTAGCGGTAGCGGTAGCGGTGGCGGCAACGGCAGCGGTCACGGCGGCGGTCACGGCGGCGGAAGCGGTGGCGGCAACGGCGGCGGAAGCGGCGGCGGCAACGGCGGCGGCAACGGCGGTGGAAACGGCGGTGGAAACGGCGGCGGAAACGGCGGTGGAAACGGCGGCGGCAGTGGCGGCGGTCACGGCGGCGGTCATGGCGGCGGCAATGGTGGCGGCGGCGGTGGCGGTGGCGGTGGTGGTGGTGGCGGCGGAAACGGCGGCGGTCATTGAAGCAGGCAGCGCTTTGTGTGAACGAGGGAACACGGCGACAACTTCCGCTGTGTCCCCCCGGACCCCATCTCGCTGCTTCGCTGCGGCCAGTCGATCAGCATCGCGAATGCGTTATTTCGCTGGTGCTTGTCGGCGGAAAATAATCACCTCGGCGCACGTCGCTGCTTGGCACGTGCACCGATTTACTTCAGACGTTGGCGCTAGAGATTTAAGTCTCGCTACGCGCGCTCCAGATGTATGCGCATCAATCAGGACGATCGATCTGCTGTTTAGATTGCGTTGTGCAGCGTGTCCGGGAATCAATTGACACATGCGGCCACGTACCAGCCACGTACCAGCCTCTAACGCTTCTCGCGCGCGAACCTGTTTTGCACCATGCTCAATCCGGCCGACAGAACTTCGCTACCGAGCCTGCCTTTTACCTGACACCATTCGATTAGGCTTGTCATGTCTGCCCTTGGCTGAGAAATTCATATCTGTACCGGCAATTCTTAGCCGCAATGACAGCGTAAGACCGCACCTCAATCGACGCGTTCTTAAAGAAAAAACGCAGCGTAGATTGCCAAATCCTCGTGCAGCTTCGCTACTTGCGTGCTTAGCCGCAGCGATCCATTGCTGCGGTTCGCCAAAACTCTCTTCCATCGTTACCCTAACTAAAATGTAGTTAGCCATGACGGCGATGGCAGATGTCAATTCTCTTACTGGCTGTATATCTAGGCGGCAATACGCGACGACGGCATACATGGCTTATCAATAGCCATGCTCTCAAGTTCCTCGTATATTGACGAACGCGCCGGCATCGCATTTGTTCATCGGAATCCAATCCAGAAGCTGACCGCACTCGATGCCGAGCGAATCTCCTTTCTCGATGCGGTGCAACAATCGCCCGACAAGATCAAGCGATACGAAGCCCGAGCAAGACGTAGAATTCGGGCCAGTCTGGACCCGTTGCTCTTAGCATTCATTCTGAACAAAAATAAGAACAAGAACCAAAGCCGGAATACAAGAACGCAGCGATTCAACGGCATCGGGCGACTTATCGCGATGCATAAGCAGCAACGGCCAAGAAAAAGACAACAGCGGATTTATTCCGAAGACTTTCTGGCAAGGCTTGTGAGGTAAGCTATGTCGCCGTGGCGCGCCGGAGTATCAGAGTGTGTCAGGGAACCGGGCAATAAGCTGCGTCGATCGAATGCACTTATCCCGGTCTGCGCTGTCGCCATTTTTCGATATCACACGATAAGGAGAGGACTAGATGTTCAGCTTTTTCACGCACGCCGCCTGCTATTTTGCCGGCGTGCTCACAGGCGTTTTCGTGTGCGCTTTATGCGTTGCGCGAGCCAGAACGCCGGGCGACGACAGGTAAGTCAGCGCCGCAAAATTCAGCACGCGATCCAGGACGAAGCTATCGTCGCAGAAGGGAACAAAGAGAGGGCATGCTCGAAAGATTAGAAAGCGATAGTGAAGCGGGCGGCTCGCATCCAGGCGCGCCATGCAAACATCGATGCAGAAAAAATGCTGCAACCAACGTCAGGCGAGCGATCGCACGCGGCAGCCAGCAGCCAGCGCGATCCCGGTCCGTCACCCAAGGCACCCAAGGTTGAAAACCGTGCGCGCACACCACCACGTTTACTCCTTGAGCCTGCGCGGGCTGTGCTTCACATGGCCGATATCCGGTTCGACCGCTTAGGCTCGCGTTTAACTACGCGGCCGAGTTAGCTGAACTTTTATGTTTCACGCATTAAATCAACGGTAAACCCGACGACGACACGAACCAATATAACGGGCCCCTTGAAACTGCCCCGCAAAGTTCGAAGTCGGAGAGATTCAAAAGATCAAGGTCGTTTGCCCGACCGAACCCCAAATCCTTTTTCTCGCGCCAAGAGCGCGTGACTTCAGATACTTCGGACAATTAGAGCCTGGGCCGTTAACTTCCTGCTTTTTACGTTCACTCGCCCGGCACACTACAATCTAGCCCGTCGATGTCCTTCGTTTCATCCTGCCGATTGTCATGCACACCCTGTTTGCCCACCCGCTTGCCCGCCTTTCACTCGCCTTACCCCTGCTCGCCCTCGCCGCTTGTGGCGGGAAGGCCGCGCCCACGCCTAGCTACCAGGCCGAAATGTTCTCGACGGGCGCGAGTCCCTTCGCGCACGACTACGACGCCACCAGTCAGGAGACCTGCGAAGCCTCGCGCCGCGCGCTGCTGAGCCAGGGTTACATGACGACCATGGCGCAGCCCGATACCGTCGATGCCACCAAGAACTTCCAGCCGGCAGCGGATACGCACGTGGTGGTGTCGTTTCATGTGGTCTGCACGGCGGGCGAGAACGCGAGCAACACAAGCATTGCGTATGTGAACGCGGTGCAGGACGGTTATACGCTGAAGAAAAGCGATACGTCGGCCAGCGTGGGATTGAGCGTGCTCGGCTCACTCTCACTGCCGATCCGATCGAACAGCGACTCGATGGTGAAAATCTCCAGCGAAACCGTGCCGGCAGGCAAGTTCTACGACCGCTTTTTTAGTCTGGTCGGCCACTATCTGAAGACGGTGCCGCGCAGTTCGCCCGTTCCTGGCGAGAACGTCAGCAGCCAGGCGCTTGCGCCATCGCTGATCCTGAATTCGCCGGAGCTCACGCCAACGCCTATCGTCGTGCAGACGCCGGCCGCCAGTTCGGCCGCTCGCGCGGAGTTAAAGGCCGGTGCCGCTAATCCGGCACCAGCGGCAAGTACCGTTTCAGCCGCCAGCGCCCCGGCGGCAACGACAGTAACAGCTGCTGCTCCCGCGTCCGCGCCGGCGGCGGCATCGGCGACTACGCCTTAAGCGTTGCAAAAGTGCGGGAGATGATCGGCGAGATCAAATCTCCTTCAATTCGGCACGTTCACGCTGCCACCGCTAAACGTGATCGCATTCGCCCCCGGCGACGCCGAAATCGCCGGCAAATTGCTCACCGTCAAAACTGGCGCAGACCCGGCCGTACCGCCCCGCGGCACCGTATGCACGACCTGCGACGGCGGCAACGGTGCTCCGTTCTTCAAATGCGCCCACATCAGGTTCAGCGCCTGCAGGTTGTAGTAGTGCAGCGGCACGAAGCGCGTATCGAAGCCTGCGACGCTCAGGAATGCATCGAAATGCTGGCCGTTCGTAATCTCGTAAAACGACAGATTGCTTGAGTTACCTTCGGCCAGCTTGTTCATCGCGGCATACGGGCGCGACGCATGGTTGATCGGCACAAGTGTATCCGAGCGTCCCTGCACGATGATCGCCGGCTTGCCGCGCAGATTCGCATTTACGCGGATTGCGTTGACGCTTGCTGTCATCCGCGCATCGCCGTTCGTCCACAAACCGCGAAGACAAAACGCGCCGGCGAAACTGGCGTCGGCGGTAGCGAATCGATGGTCCGCCGCGCCCGCATTCCCCAGGTTGTAGACCAGGTTGATGCCGTTGGTCGGCGGCACGCCATTGCCGTTACCGAACACCGTCGGCATCGGCGATACAGCCGGGCTGACGCCCGCCGCCCCCGTCACGGCATTGGTCGTGCCGAAGCTGAAATTGCAGAGGTTATCGGCGACGCTCGACTGCGTGTACGCATTCGCGTATGTCACGGCAACCGCGGGCACGGCTTGCGAATCCCACATCGGCGCCTGCAGGAAGTCGGAATCCGTCTGATAACCCGCCTGATGCAACAGGGCGAGCGCGCTATTGGCCTGACTGGTTACGTCACCGCCGGTAATCACGCCGTTCACGGCCAGCGACGCGCAGCGCGCCGCCCGGATCGACGCGGTCGTAGCCAAAGGTAAGGTCGTGAGATACGGCGCGCCAGCCGCGGCCGGCGCCAATGCCGCGCACGGCTGCAGCAGGTTCGCGAGCGACATGTAGTCGGCGAGCGGCCGGCCAAACGATGCCACCGCCACGCCGCCCTGCCTCACCGACACCTGCGATGGCACGTTCAGGTTGATTTGCGGCTCACCCACAACCACCGCCGTGATCCATCCCTGCGTGTCCTGCTCGGCTGCCGCGAGCGACGCGCCGCCGCCATTGCTCACCGACGCCGCGATGGTCGTCACATCGCCGCGGTTATAGCGGATTTGGCGCGTGCTGCCGTTGAGGGAACCGTAGGTATCGTTGAGCGCCCAGTACGCGAACTGGATCGCCTGCAGCGTATTCGTGCCCCAGTTTTTCTCGGGATTCTGCTGCGAGTGGGCGTGCTTGAACGCGTAGCGATTCGGGAATTGCGCGTTGAACGTGGCGAGACTTGTGCTTCCGAGGTTCGCCGTGAATACGCTGGTCTTGCCGGCAGCGGCCGCATTGGTCAACGTGCCGTCGATCAGCGTAATCGTGTTCGTCGCCAGTTCGTGCGCGCCGTTGCCGCTGCCTTTATCGGTGTAAGCGACTGCGCAGCCGCGTTTCAAACCCCATTCTCCCGCCGCCGATATCGCCCCGTACACGCCGCGCGAGCCGGACGATGTGGCGGTGACAATGCACGGCTGATCGGGGTTGAAGCTCGCGGGAATCTGCACGAGCAAACTCACGTTGAGCGTGCCGCTGCCGTCGTCGGCGAAAGCCAGATATTCCTTGCCGCCGATCATCCCTTGGCCGAGCGTGTCGTTACCGTTCAAGTCGACGTTCGGCCCCCAGAAGCGCCCGTAGCCGCCATTGATGGACATATCGACGAGCGCGCGATAGTTCGAGTAAATCGCGAGACGGCGCAACTCAGCGGCGCTCGGTGCGGCTGGATTAGAGATGCCCGGTGGCGTAGCCGATGCCAACCCGTCCTTGCCCAGTCCCGCCGTCAGCAGGTCGTCGGTCGTGCCGTCGTAGATTTGCGTACGCACGCTGCCGGAGATGAAGTGCGGCAGAGCGTTGTTCTTGGAGCCGTTGCCGTTGCCGTTGCCATGATCGTCATCGTCGCCATGACAGGCCGCCAACCCGAACATCGCCAATGTCAGGGCAAGCGCCGTGGCCGCCCTGGCTGCCGTGACTCGCGGGAAATTTTTCATCGTCGCCTCCACCCTGTCGTTTTTATCCGGCATGCTTCTTCGATGCACGTCGCGAACCTGGCGCCTGCTCTCAACCAGGAAGCCCGAGCCCATAACGCATAACGGGTTCCGGTGCGATGCACCGGAACCCGTTATTTAAACCACTGGACGAAACCGCGTCGCGCGCCGCAAAACCGCTGCAATGACGCGCCGCAGTCCATGGCTCAGGAAGACATTAGCCTCCACCACCATTCGGCTGACCCAGGGTCAGCTTGTTCGACACGGAGGTCACGCCGCTCACGCCCTTGGCCACTTCTTCGGCCTTCGGGATCTGCGCGCCGTCCGGCACCGTGCCCGTCAGCACGACTGCACCGCCGCGTGCGCGCACGAAGATGTTCGACACGTCGATGCCCTGTGCCTTGCTCAAGGCACGGCGCACATCGAGGCCGAGCTTGCGGTTGACCTTCTTGGTGGTCTTGGCCGACGGCGCTGCGTCAGTCGTGGCCGCGGCATCACTTGATTGAGCATAAGCGCTCGACGCCACTGCGACGCACACCACGACGCTCAGCGCCTTCAACATATCGACTACTTTCATGACTTCTCCTTTTTGTTTCGCTTTGGACTTCGCAAAGTGTTGCTCTTGTGCTTCTTTGGACCGCATCAACCCAGCGGCTTGCTACGACATCTTGCGGTCTGAGTATCACCGGCGATCCGACGATCGACGACCCTACGACACAAACAAACCGGCGATGCTGGCGACACGGTGTTGCGAGAGACTGGCGAAAAAAAACGAATGTCCGGCCATTCTTATACGGAAGTCATTACCGCTGGCACAAGGACATAAGATGCTGCACATCATGCGACGCGGCCGGTTCTGCTCGGAGTATTTTTTCCGAATGCCGGTTTGGCGGCGCGGATGCTGGTTCTACGGCGGCGAACGTCAATTTAATCCAGCCTCGCGAGAAGCGCAAAGCATTTAACACGATGAAGCGCCGACTCGACCGTACTTGTCGTTATTGTCATACCAAGTTAGGGCCTGCCCGTGATCCAACGGCACCGGTGATCATGTACCATCGGCGAAAATTGCAACAGGACGCTGGCAATGAACTAACGGCATACGTATCGGTGTATTAGCACAAGCATATTTCATTGCCGCGACGGAATAAATGCTTATCGCGTAGAACGGGAGGGTTTTAACCATCTAATTGATTGATGAATGACTGAATGCGAGGGTTTTCCCTTTCCCCTTTCTCTTTTCCGCTGTCGTTTATAAAATCCGCTGCTTTCAAGGTTTTGCGGTTTTGCGTCAACGCAGGTCCCCGCTCCATCGAACCCGACAATGACCCAAACTCCCGGCCAGGAACCTCCCCTTCAGGACACCCCGAAAAAATCCCGTGCGCGGCGCATGCCGCCGACCATGGCGCGCTTCGTCGCCATCTCTTGGCGCGACCTGGCCGTGTCGTTCGGGCCCATCCTGCTGATCAGCGCCGCCGCGATCTATTTCGCCGTGCGCCTGATCCAGCCCGCGCCGCCCAACACACTGACGATGTCGGCGGGAACCAAGGGCAGCTCGTTCTGGAACGACGCGCAGCAGTACAAACGGATTCTCGCGCGCAACGGCGTCACGCTGAACGTGCTGGAGTCGCAAGGTTCGCTCGATAACCTGCAAAAGCTCGAAGACCCGAAACAGAACGTCGATGTCGGTTTCGTGCAGGGCGGCATGTCGGCCCCCGGCGCGCCGGACAAGCACGAGAATCTGGTATCGCTCGGCAGCGTGGCGTATGTGCCGCTGGCGGTGTTTTATCATGGACCGATGCTGACGCGGCTTTCAGAATTGAAGGGTAAGCGGCTCGCCATCAGCACCGAAGGCAGCGGCACGCGCGCGCTCGCGCTGGCGGTGCTGAAGGCGAATGGCATTGAGCCGGGCGGCGACACCGAATTGCTGCCGTTGAGCGGCAACGAGGCAGCCAGCGCGCTCACGGACGGGAGCATTGACGCGGCGTTTCTCACCGGCGATTCCGCGCAGCCGCCGACCATGGGCAAGCTGTTTCGCTCCCCCGGCATTCATTTCTTCGATTTCACCCAGGCCGACGCCTATGCCCGGCGCTTTCCGTACCTGAAGGTGATTGTCCTGCCAATGGGTTCGCTCGATCTGGCGAAAAACGTGCCGCCGCATCCCATCCACCTGATCGCGCCGACGGCCGAATTGATCGCCCGTGACGGACTTCATCCGGCGCTGTCCGACCTGCTGATCGAAGCCGCGAAAGAGGTGCATGGGCGCGCGAACCTGTTGCAGACGGCCAACGAATTCCCCGCGCCGCTTCAGCACGAATTTCACATCAGCGACGACGCCGAGCGTTACTACAAGTCGGGTAAAAGTTTCCTGTACCGGACGCTGCCGTTCTGGATTGCGAGCTTGGCGGATCGCGTGATCGTGCTGCTGGTGCCGATCATCGTAGTGCTGATTCCGGGGTTGCGGCTCGTGCCGAGTCTGTACAGATGGCGCGTGAAATCGCGGATCTACAAGATCTACGGCGCGCTGATCGGCATTGAACGCGAGGCCATGAGCGACCCCGAACCGGCGCAGCGGGAGGCGCTGATCGAGCGGGTGGATGGCATCGAAAATGCGGTCAACCAGATGAAGATGCCGCTCGCCTACGCCGACCAGTTCTACGTGCTGCGCGAGCATATTGGCTTCGTGCGGCAGCGGCTGACCATCGCGCAGGCTGCCGCGCTCGACGCGCAGGGAGACAGCGTTCAGCACACCACGTAATATCGAAAGAAGAAACAACGGTAGCCGGGTGTGACGGCTAACGCGACGAGCAATGCAACAGGGAGATTCATATGAGCGCCTCGCCTTCCATCGATCCGCGCCAGCCGTACTTTTTTTTCGATTTCAACTCTCCCTTTTCGTATCTGCTGCTCGAACAGCATGAAAAGTGGCCGAACATACCGTTCGAAATCCTGCCAATCGACTATCTGAAGCTCCTCAAGCATTGGGGCCAGCCGATGCCGGGCCTGATTCCGTCGAAGCGCGTGTTCATGTATCGATACGCGCTCTTTCGCGCCGAACAGCTTGGTATTCCGTTCAAAATGCCGCCATCGCATCCCTTCGATTCCAGCAAGGCGTTGCGTTTGGCCGTGGCATCAGGCGGCGAGATCGGCTGTATCCGCGAGATTTTCCGGTTCATCTGGAAGGACGGCCGCGATCCGTCGACGGAGCAGGGTTTCGATGATCTGTGCCGCCACGTGGGCCTGCCCGATGGCGGGAAAATGATCGAACTCGAGGACGTGAAGGCGAGCTTGATGGCAAATGTGGAACGAGCGATCGAACTCGGCGTGTTCGGCGTGCCGACTTTCGTCGTGAACGAGCAATTGTTCTGGGGCGAAGACACGCTTCCCATGGTGCTCTACGTTGCCCGTTCGCCAAACTGGCTGGAAGCTGCGGAAGTGCAGCGAATCAGCAATCTGCCGCGGACCGCGCCGGCCGTGTAGGCGGCGTGCAATGACGTTTGACCAGATCGCCCGCGCGGCTCGACCGAAGGGCCGTATCCCACGCATAGCATGCACGCTATGGCGTGAGGGCCCGGCCGGGCTTAATGTGGCACATTCGGTGGCACATTCGGTGGCACATTCGGTGGCACATTCGGTGGCGCATTCCATAGCGCCTTCTCGACCGGCGTGCACAACGCCTGATCGCCCCGCCACGCATTGCTACGCAACATTTAGCCAAGGGTCCACCCGAAGACCGCGCTCTCTCAATGACCAAATCCACCGATCCAACTGATCCCGCCGACTACGCCAGCTCCGCCCCGGATTCCCTCGACATCTGGCTGATCCGCGTGCTGCAAACGCTGCTGACCGAACGCAGCGTGACGCAGGCCGCGCTGCGGCTGGGGCAGACGCAACCCGCCATTAGCACGGCGCTGCGGCGGCTGCGCGAACTCCTGCGCGACCCCATTCTCGTGCGTGGCAAGCAAGGCATGGTGCCGACCGAGTACGGCGCGTCGCTGCTGCCGGCGGTGCAGCGCACGTTGCGCGAGGTCGAGTTTGTCGCTACGCCGCATGGCGCGTTCGATCCCGCCACGTCACGGCGCACGTTCCGGGTTGCCGCGCCGGATTACCTGAACGACTTTTTCATGCCGACGCTGATCCGCGCGTTCCGCGTGGCGGCGCCCAGCGCGCGGCTGGAAATCGAATCGCTGACGCCGACGCTCGATCACGAACGCGCGCTCGATGAAGGCGAGCTCGATGTGGTTATCGGCAATTGGGAAAATCCTGAGCCGCGTTTTGCGCGCTGCGACCTTTTCACCGACAGCTTCGTGTGCCTCATGCGCCGCGGCCATCCACTCGCACGCGAACCGCTGACGCCCGCACGCTATGCGCTCGCCGCGCATCTCGCGCCCACCACGTATAGCGGTGCGAAGCGTCATCCTATCGATATAGGTCTGGCGGGCGCGGGCATCCAGCGACGCATTGTCACGACCATTCCGTACTTCGGGCTCGTGCCGCAAGTGCTGCTGCAATCGGACTTGATCTTCACGGCCACGCGACGCTTCGCGCTGCATTACGCGGCGCTATTGCCGCTGGTGGTCATGGAATCGCCGATCGAGTTTCCGCCTATCGAAAGTTATCTGATGTCCCTGCCCGAAGTCAGCCGCCCCACCGATCTCGCCTGGTTGCAGGCACTGATGGCCGATGTCTCCCTGGAATTGACCGGGCAGCCCGCGGCTGCGGATAACCGGTAAGAGTTTCTCGTTTCGTCGCTTGATGCTGGCTGGTTGCGGGCCAGACTCAAAATTCTGTGCCGCAACGCAAAATTCTGCAAACCCTTCTCCGACAAGCCTTTCCGCTATTCTGCGGGTCCTGAACACGTGCCTGCCGAGTCACGTTCGCGCCCAACCTATGGGACAATCACGCTTCTTCTGCAATATCAACCCCGCACTTACCCCAATGCCCTCCGAAGCCCCGCTCTCCCGCCGCGCCGATATAGCCATTACCGGGCGGATCATCTCGGTCGTCACATTCACGTTCATTTGTTACCTGACCATCGGCATACCGCTCGCGGTGCTGCCGGGTTTCGTGCATACGGATCTAGCCTATGGGTCGGTCATGGCGGGCGTGGCAATCAGCGTCCAGTACTTCGCGACGCTTGCTTCGCGCCCGCTCGCCGGGCGCACGGCAGACACTATCGGGCCGAAGCAGACCGTGCTGTACGGACTGAGCGCCTGCGCGATCAGCGGCGTGTTGCTGCTCAGCGCAGCGCTCGCATCGCAATGGCACGCAGTGAGCCTGGGGCTGCTGATTATCGGCCGTCTGGTGCTTGGTTTCGGCGAGAGCTGGGTCGGAACCGGTGCGATCACCTGGGGAATTGGGCGGGTTGGAACCGGCAGCAGCGGACGGGTGATCTCGTGGAACGGCATTGCCACGTATGGCGCGCTCGCAATTGGCGCTCCGCTTGGTGTGGCGATGGAACGCTCGATCGGCTTTGCATCGCTGGGCGCGTTGGTGATCGCGCTCGGAGGCCTTGGATATTGGCTCGCCACGCGGATGGACGCGGTTCCGGTCGTGCATGGCGAGCGCATGTCGTATCGCAGCGTGTTCTTTCGCGTGTTGCCGCATGGTATGGGTCTGGCGCTGGGGTCTGCGGGTTTTGGATCGATCGCCACGTTCATCACGCTCTTTTATGCCGCGCACAACTGGCCTGACGCAGCGCTCTCACTGACCGTGTTCGGCACGATGTTCGTCGGTTCGCGGCTTTTGTTTGCCAACACCATCAAGATCTTCGGCGGCTTTCGCGTGGCTATTGTGTCGTTTGCGTTCGAATGCGCCGGCTTGTTGATGCTCTGGCTTGCCGCCGATCCCGCCTTCGCGCTTGCCGGCGCGGCGCTAACCGGGTTTGGTTTTGCGCTGATATTCCCTGCGCTCGGCGTGGAAGCGGTTGGGCTTGTGCCGCCGGCCAGCCGCGGCGCGGCGTTGTCAGCGTATTCGGTGTTTTTAGATTTGTCGCTGGGCGTGACGGGGCCACTTGCGGGGTATATCGCGGGCGAGTTCGGATTTAGCTCGGTGTATCTGTTCGCTGCGGTTGCGTCGGCGGCGGGCGTGGCGCTGACTGTCGCGATGTATATGCGCACAGGGCGCGGGGTTGGTGGGGCGGCTACGGCCTAAAGACCGGATCGCCCAACCGATGACACGATGACAAACGTCCGCTTCGGCGGACGTTTTGTTTGGTGAGTTCGAACGGATGAGAACGGGTGAGGGCGGACCCTAAGACAGCGCTCAACTTGCCCCATGCCATAATTTCTGGCCGCTTTCCTTCGATAGCAATCGTCCTGCTTCACGAGCCGTTGATCATGTCAAACCTGCTTTCTCTTCACTTCCTCAGCATGGCCTATAACAACGCGTGGTCGAATCATCGCTTGTTGAAGGCTTGCGCTCAGCTGAGCCAGGCAGATTTCACCGCGCATCGAACCAGCTTCTTTCCGTCGATCAACGCAACGCTCAACCACAATCTGACCGTCGACTGGTTTTACTTCGATGCGCTCGAACGCGAGCAAAACAACCAGCCGCCCCATCCGCAGATCATGTCGTTCTTCGAGCCGGAAGAACCTTACGACACCTGCGCCGACCTGCAGCGCGAACAACGGCTGGCGGACCGCAGGCTGATCGACTACTGCGCCAATCTCACCGATAACACCCTCGAGCGCCAAGTCACCCTGCTGCGTCCGCGCGCAAAACAGCAAGAAACGCGTGCCCGGCTGCTCGGCCATGTGTTCCAGCATCAGATCCACCATCGTGGGCAAGTGCATGCGATGCTTGCGGGAACATCGGTCGAACCGCCGCAGCTGGACGAATTTTTCTGCGATATCGATGCCTCCCTGCGCGCTGCCGATCTCGCCGAAATGGGCCTCAGCGAAGCGGCCGTCTGGCGATAAGCAAAGCAATCAGCACTTTCCCCCGATCCATTCAGCTTTTCATTCAAACCCCGTCGCGGCGCTGCTTGTCTTAGAATCGGCCCTTGGTCCCAACTTCTGCGCACTATGAACACGACATCGGAGGACCGCTGGCGCGACTTGCGCCCGGACCCGGACAGTGACACCCCGCTGTATCTCCAGCTCGCCCGCAAGCTCGGCAACGCCATTCACGACAATCGCTGGAATGCGGGCGAAGCGCTGCCCTCGGAACGCGTGCTGTCGGAGGCGCTCGGGGTATCGCGGATCACGTCGCGTAAAGCGATCGCGTTGCTGGTCGAACAAGGGCTGATCCGACGCACGCAAGGCGCCGGTTCGTTCATCACGCCGCGCTATGAAGATCCGCTGTCGCGGCTGTCGAGCTTCAGCGAAATGCTGCGTCGACGCGGTTTTACCCCCGGTTCGAAGTGGCTTTCCCGCGTGATCGAACCCGCGAATCGCGATGAAGTGATCCAGCTGGGGTTATCGCCGGCGGCGGCCGTGACACGCTTGCGGCGCTTGCGCACGGCCGATGGCATCGTGATGGCGGTCGAGAACTCCACCTTTCCAGCGGCGTTGATTCCAGACCCGCAGGCCGTCGGTGATTCGCTTTATAGCTTCCTGGAACAGCGCAACTTGTCGATCGTGCGAGCCCTGCAGCATTTTCGCGCGGTCAACGCCAGCGACGAAATCGCCGAGCAAATGGGCATTGCGCCGCATGACGCGCTGCTGCTGATCACACGCGTCGGTTATACGGCGGACCAGCGCCCGATCGAACTCACCGATACGTATTGCCGCAACGACTACTACGATTTCGTCGCGGAGCTGCGCAAGTAGTCGCAAGCAATTACCACCAGCGCGGCTGGTCAGTCCCGATAGGCACCGGCGGCGAGCCCCAATATGGCGGCGTCAGCGACATACGTTCAGGCGGCTGCGTGCACGTGAGCGTTCCAAACGGCGAAGCAATGGTTTGCAGCATGTCGCGGACATCGTCAAGTTGGGGATCGGGCACGTTCTGGCCGTCTTCGACGAGTCCCATCGATTGCAACCAGCGCCCGGTACTCGCCAGCGATACACGCACGTGCCAGCTTCCGCCTTGCGTGGCGCGCCGATGCAACGCGATCGTCGCGCCTAATGCCGCGAGATAACCTGTGGCGTGATCCAGCGCCTGGCAAGGCAAGTGTCGAGGCTGCGTCTGACCCGCTGCTTGCGCTTCCGTCCATGCGATGCCGCTCGCCGATTGCACGAGGCTGTCGAAGCCGCGCCGTTGCGACCAGGGACCTTTGTGCCCATACGCCGATATCGTCACGTACACAATGCCCGGACGCAGCCGCGCGGCTTCTTCGGGTCCGAATCCGAGTGCTGCCATCGCGCCGGGTCGATAACCTTGCAGGAACACATCGGCATCTTTCAATAGCATACGCAGCGACTCGCGGCCGCTTTCTTCGCGAAGATCGAGCGTCGCCGAGCGCTTGCCGCGGCCGTTGTCGATCACTAATGGCGCAATGTTCGGCAGATGCGGACCGTTGATGAGCAGGACATCGGCGCCATGCTCGGCGAGCGTGCGCCCCGCCACCGGCCCCGCGATGATGCGGCTCAAATCCAGCACACGGACGCCTGACAAAGGCCGATGTGATTCGTCGCGGCCTATTGCTTCCAGCAGCGCATCATCGAGTTTGACGATTTCCAACAACGGCATTTCTGCGATTGCTTGAGCCTGCGGCAAGCTTGCCCACTCGTCCGGCAAGCGGATCAGCGCGGCGCACAGGCCGGCATCGGCGAGTGCCTCGTCCAGGTTGGCGCCGTCCCAGTGACGGATGGCTTGCGTAACGCCAGCGAGATCGTTCGCGCACCCGAGCAGCTTCACCACACCTTCCCGATGATGCTTGAAGTTCGTGTGAAGCTGGATCCAGCGGCCGTCACGGGTCTCGTAGAAGCCCATCAGCGGATCGCGCAACTCCGGCGGATTGTCAGCGCCAATGCGCAGATAGCGCTCGCTTCGAAACGCAATGGCCGCGCGCCGCGTGTAGACATGCACCTCCTGCTGCCGCCCCGTGCGATGCCTGAAGCATTCAGCCGCCGCTAACGCCGATGCGCCCACGCTCGTCGCCGCCAACGCGCTCACGCGATACACCGACGGCAGTTGCCGTTCGTCGCCGCTGACCGTGAGGTGTTCAAGCGCCTCAGGGCCTCCTTGCGCCAGACGCCAGAGTTCGTCAACAGATTTCATCGCCATGCTCCCTTTCAATGCTGTATGCCTGGCCTTCGAGACTTGCGCATTTATCCTCACTTGATATGGACCGCCCGCACTCCGATCGGTTTCAAGCGTAGCCGAATCGGCCCGTCGATTGCTATGAAGATCCGCACGTTAAGCACGCCCACATCCACGTAAAATCACGACACTCCCTCCGCCGGCTTCCTCCATGCCCGACACAATCCGCTCGAACGTTACGCCCCCACCCTCACCCCAATCGCTCACTGTCATGTTGTGGCTGGTCGCCACGGGTTTTTTCATGCAAACGCTCGATTCGACCATCGTCAATACGGCCCTGCCGGCCATGGCGAAAAGCCTCGGCGAAGCGCCGCTGCGCATGCAAGGCGTGGTCATTGCGTACTCGTTGACCATGGCGACGGTCATTCCGTTTTCCGGTTGGCTGGCCGACAAGCTCGGCACGCGTCACGTGTTCTTCAGCGCGATCCTGATCTTCACCATTGGTTCGTTGCTTTGCGCGAACGCTCACTCGCTCATGCAACTCGTGGTTTATCGCGTGGTGCAAGGGGTGGGTGGCGCGATGCTGCTGCCCGTCGGACGCCTTTCGTTGCTACGCGTAGTCCCTGCCGAAAGATATCTCAGCGCGATGTCGT
Source organism: Caballeronia eucalypticola (assembly GCF_047608185.1). Lineage (NCBI taxonomy): Bacteria > Pseudomonadati > Pseudomonadota > Betaproteobacteria > Burkholderiales > Burkholderiaceae > Caballeronia > Caballeronia eucalypticola. The sequence goes on along the minus strand of NZ_JBLKRU010000042.1, from coordinate 29,282 downwards.
TCGTCGCCATTCCAGGGTTGATCGGGCCGCTCATAGGACCGACGCTCGGCGGCTGGATCGTGCAGATTGCCTCGTGGCACTGGATCTTTTTGATCAACGTGCCAGTGGGCGTGATCGGTTGTATCGCTACCCGGCTCTTCATGACCGATAGCCGCAACCCGGCCACGGCGCCCTTCGATCTCGCCGGTTATCTGATGCTCGCGGTCGGCATGGTCGCGCTGACCATTTCACTCGATGGCCTCGCCGATCTCGGCCTTCAACACGCCATCGTGCTCGTGTTGCTCGTGCTGAGCCTGGCGTGTTTTGTCGCTTACGGACTGCACGCCGTGCGCGTTCCGCAACCGATCTTCTCGCTCGATCTCTTCAAGATCCATACGTTCAGCGTCGGCTTGCTCGGCAACCTGTTCGCGCGCATCGGTAGCGGCGCGATGCCGTATCTGCTGCCGTTGCTGCTGCAGATCAGTCTAGGTTATTCGGCGTTTGAAGCCGGCCTCATGATGCTGCCGGTGGCCGCTGCCGGGATGCTGTCAAAGCGCATTGTGACGAGTCTGATCATGAAGCGGGGGTATCGAAAGGTACTGATGGTCAACACGGTGCTCGTTGGCCTCACGATGGCAAGTTTCTCCCTCACGAGCGCCGATCAGCCTCTTTGGCTGCGGCTCGTGCAACTGGCGTTCTTCGGCGGCGTCAACTCCATCCAGTTCACCGCGATGAACACGCTCACGTTGAAAGACCTTGGGACCGGCGGCGCCAGCAGCGGCAACAGTTTATTCTCGCTCGTGCAAATGCTCTCGATGAGTCTTGGCGTCACCATCGCCGGCGCAGTGCTCGCGACTTTTACGGGGATCTTGCCGAAGGTCACCGCGACGAATTCGCTGCCCGCCTTTCACGCGACGTTTCTGTGCGTCGGCATCATTACGGCTGCGTCAGCGTGGATCTTCGCTCAACTCGGGCCGGAGATTCGCGCGGTGAAGACGACGAAAACGGATCCGTCGGAAGCGCACTAGAGCTCAGGACTTGTGACCGTATTGACGATTGCCAACAACGTGCCTTCGCGAATCATCGCGGCGTGCGCGCTGCACTATGAAAGTGCACGGGCCTTCACCTGCATCACCACGATAAAAACCGCCACCACTCCCCAGCCCCAGCAGCGGCTGGTTTCGGCGGGAATATCTCAATTGTCGGGCAAATGCGCATATTTCTTGCTCTTCAGGGAGCGGCCCTATCCTGTAAACTGTCCTTCCCCGATGTTTACTCCCACCCGAGCCGCGTTCGAACGCCTGCCAAAACCACCATGAGCATGGTTGATCTCGACCCTCCCCGCTTTCAGCCCCCTCGTCCCGTCGCGGACGATGACGGCACGCGGCGCACTGTCCTGTACGGCGAGTACACGGTTTTCAGCGTTTTCCAGCCCGTGTTCTCCGTGTCGCATCGACGCGCAATCGGTTATCACGCATCGCTCAGAGCCCGGGACGATTCCGGCCGGCAAGTCCCATCGCACGAGGTCTTCACGCAGGCCGCGCGGCGCGGCGATCTGCTCGAACTCGGCCGGTTGGCTGAATCGCTGCACCTAGGCAACTTCTTTTCCTTCGATAGCGACGACGAATGGCTGTTCCTCAGCCTTCATCCGGCCGCGTTGATGGACACGAGCTACGGCGATGCGCTGCTGGCATCGTTGAAAAACATTGGGTTGCCGCCGCAACGCGTGGTGCTGGAAGTGCCCGAGCAAGCGGGCGGCGAGACCACGCGCTTTGCTGAGATCATCGATTCATTGCGCAAGTCCGGCTTCCTGATCGCGCTGGACGGCTTCGGCGTGAAGCATTCGAATATCGACCGCGTGTGGCATCTGCGGCCTGATATCGTCACGCTCGATCGCTGCATCCTGCAGCAAGCGAGCGAACATTCGCATATCGAGCGTGTATTGCCGGGGCTGGTTTCCCTGCTGCATGAATCAGGCCAACTGGTGTTGATGGGCGGCTTGAGCACCGAACGCGACGCGCTGATTGCGCTCGAATGCAACGTGGATTTCGTGCAAGGCGCGTATTTCGCTGGGCCCAGCGTGGAAGCCGTGAAGCCACAAGCCGCACAAGGCGTGCTGGATGCGCTGTCGGCCGCATCCCGTGAACGCGTAACCGCGCGTGAACGCACGCAGTCAGCGCGGTTGGCGCCGTATGTGAGCGCGCTGGAAACGGCGGCGGCGCGTCTGATCGAAGGCGAAACGCTCGCCGATGCAACCCGCACGCTCTTGCAGCTTCACGAAACGGCGCGTTGTTTCCTGCTCGACTCATCAGGGCGGCAGATCGGTGACAACGTCTTGCCTGCCGCGCGGGCATCGCAACGGGCCAAGCGTTTCCGGCCCTTGCTGCATTCGGAAGGCGCGAGTTGGGAACGGCGCCCATATTTCATCGAAGCATTGCGCACGCCGGACCGGGTTCATCTGACCGCACCTTATCTGTCGATCAACGAGGCGCACCTGTGCGTGACGGCGTCCATCGCCGCGCATACGCCGCGAGGCTTGCAGGTCCTGTGCGTCGATATCAACTGGGATGTGACATCGCAACGGCGTTGAGCCTTAAGCGTCGTGCGTGCCGCGGTCATACATGCGAGCGCGTCAGCGCAGCTTTCACGGTGCGCGCAAGATCACCGATCTGAAACGGCTTTCTGAGCACCGCGTACCCTTCCACGCGGTCCTTCGATACATCCACATCGGCGTAGCCCGTCGCCAGGATCACAGGCAGTTGTGGACGTGCACGCTTCGCTTCGGCAATCACTTCAAGGCCGTTCATGCCGGGCATCGCGAAGTCGACGATCAGCAAGTCCGGATTGTCCGCCGACAGCCGTTCCAATCCGGCGCGACCATGCGCGGCCTCGGTAACCGCATAGCCGAGCATTTTCAGGCAATCGACGAGAAAGGTCCGTACGTCGACGTCATCTTCAATCACGAGAATCCGTTCGTGCGCGCCCGTGATCTCCTCGCCCGGCTCTGCAACCTTCGCTTCGACCACTACACGCTCACGCAAGGGCAGCCATAACTCGACCGTCGTGCCATCGCCCGGTTCGCTGTGAATGCGCGCCGCCCCACCGGCCTGACTAGCAATGCCATAGACCTGACTCAAGCCGAGACCCGTGCCCTTGCCAACCGGCTTGGTCGTGAAAAATGGATCGAAGACGCGCGTGAGCAACTCCGGCGGAATGCCCGTGCCCGTATCGCTTACGCCGATCACCACGTATTGCCCCGGCGGTACAGTTTCGTCCGGCGCTGCGCGCTGGCTGACGCGAATGGTGAGCAAACCGCCATCGGGCATCGCGTCCCGTGCATTGATTGCCAAGTTGAGAACGGCGAGTTCGAGCTGGTTGGCATCGGCGTCGGTCCAGGCCTCCTTGACGTCGAAGCGCGTTCCGAAATGAATGCCCGTTCCGAGCGATAACGTCAGCATGTCGCGCATGCCATGCAGCATCGAAATGACGTCGATGGCTTTCAGGTCCAGATTGCTGCTGCGTGAAAACGTGAGCAGTTGCCCAGTCAGCTTCGCGCCGCGTTCGGTCGCGCGCTTGACCGTCTGCGCCATGGTCTGCACGCGCTCATCGCGGCTCACGCGCGTGATGAGTTCCGCGTTGCCCATGATCACGTTCAGCAGGTTGTTAAAGTCATGCGCGATGCCGCCGGTCAGTTGCCCGAGCGCTTCCATTTTTTGCGACTGCACGAGCACCGCCTGGACCTTCGCGCGCTCGTGGATCTCTTTCATTAGGCGATCGTTCGCCGACGCCAGTTCCTGCGTCCGTTCCGCGATACGGCTCTCCAGGGTATCGTTCAAACGCTCGACCACCAACTGGCTCGCGAGGATCTTCTCGTTGACTTCGTGTCGGTCGGTGACATCCAGCGACACGCCGATAATCCGCGTCGTAGTCGTCCCCGGGACGCTGCCCGGCGCACGCATCGGGTGGCCGCGGGACTGGACCCAGTGAACAGTGTTGTCCGGCCAGATCACGCGATATTCAACCGTGAGGTTCGTGTTGTTATCGATGCAACTATCCAGTGCACGCTGACGCATCTCGCGGTCATCGGGATGCACGATCTGAATGATCTGCGCGTAGTCCACCGTGGGTCCCTTGTGCCCGTAGATCTTGCGAAACGCTTCGGTGGATCGCAGCGCGCCGGTCTCGACATCGAGTTCCCACGATCCCAACTGCCCCGCCGCCAGCGCCAGATGCAGCCGTTCCTGCGCTTCCACGCGCTCGGCGAGCTGGCGCCGCGCTTCGTATTGCCGCAAGCGTGCACGCAGCGCCGACGATACCGCGCGCCGCAACGTTTCGGCATTGAGCGGACGCTCCAGCACGACGACGTTACCCAGCAGTTCGAGCCGGTCGAGCGCGTGTTTTGTGCGTCGTTCGGTGCGTTTGGTGGCAAGCAAAATGAGTGGAAAATCGGACCACGTTGGCTGCTGGTTGAGCCACTGGAAGACCTGCGGCATGTCGTTATCGGAGAGTGCTTCTTCCGCGATCAGCGCCGTACCCGCATTGCTGCGCAGCTCGGTGTGAAGCATCGCGGCGTTCGCACAAGCGACGCAGTTGCGGCTATCCTTGCTCAGCACTTCGCCGACTACGTCCGCGTCGCGGCCGCGTGGGGCGAGGATCAGGACACGGTTTTCCACGGCTTAACGACCCCTCGCGTGGGGGCTGCCCAACATGGTTGACTCGCCGCGGTACGTCGGCAGGCCGGCGAGCACGCCATCGAAGTCGCGCAATGCTTCACTCAACTCAAGGCCGCCGTGCGTCAGCCTGAACTGGCGGATCGTGCGTTCATGTGCGTTGCCGCGGCTTTTGACAGCGGCGAGCGCCGTCAGCACTTCGCCCTGATGTTCAAAGTATCGAAACAGGACCATGACGTCGCTGAGGTAGCTGATGTCGATGTCCGTCTGCACCTCGCCAACAATTCCATGCTGGCCGAGCACGAGCAAGGTCACGATGCCGCGCTGGTTGAGGTAGCCGAGCAACTCGTGCATCTGCAGCAGCAGGTAGCGCTCACCGGGCATCGCTTGCAGATACGCGTTCAGGCTGTCGATGGCGACGTAGGTCACGCCGTCGCCCTCGACAGCCTCGCGTACGTCGCTGGTGAACTGGCCGGGCGACATCTCGGCGGGATCGACCTGGCGCAACGTCAGCAAACCGTTGTCGAGATACGTCGACAGATCCATGCCGAGCGACTTCGAACGCATCAACAGCGTGCCGAGCGTTTCATCGAAGAGATAGTAGATGCAACGCTCGCCGCGCTTGAGTGCCGCCACGAGGCAACACACCACGGTCGTGGTCTTGCCCACGCCTGATGGTCCGGTCAGCAGCGCATTCGTGCCAGGGATCAGGCCGCCGCCGAGCATGGCGTCGAGACCCTTAGACCCTGTCGATACCGGTGCGTTTGCGAATTCAGCGTGATGCTCGGCGGCCACCAGACGCGGATAGATATCGATACCGCCCGTCTCCAGCGTGAAGTCGTGGAAGCCTTCGCGAAACTTGATGCCGCGCATTTTTGCCACACGCACACGGCGACGCGCGCCGCCGTAATCGTGGACTAGCTGGTCGAGGCTGATCACGCCGTGCGCGATGCTGTGAAGCTGGAGGTCGTTGGGGTCTGAGGTGTTGTCGTCGAGGAGGTAGACGGTGCATTCGCGCGTCGCGAAATAGCGCTTGAGCGCGAGGATCTGGCGGCGGTAACGCAACGGGTTCTGCGACAGGAGCCGCAGTTCCGACAAGCTGTCTAGCACGATCCGTACGGGCTTGAGGGTTTCAACCTGGCGCATGACGTTTTCAACCGTCTCGCCCAGTTCTACTTCGGCCGGGTGGAGGATGGATTGCTCGTACTCGGGGTCCAGGCCTTCATTGGAAAGCAGTTCGATGATAGATAACGGGTCGACGTTCCAGCCATGGGCATCGGCTACGGCAAGTAATTCATCGCGCGTTTCGGACAGGGTGATGTACAAGCCGGCCTCGCCCAGTTCGGCGCCCTTCAGTAAAAATTGCAGGGCGAGAGTGGTTTTTCCAGCCCCCGGAGACCCTTCGACCAAGTACACGCGGTTCGGCGTCAATCCGCCGCCCAGGATGTTGTCTAGCCCGGTGATGCCCGTCGACATGCGTGGTGCGGGAAGGGACGGCTGACGTTGTGTGCTCATAGTAAGGATGGGATTCAATAGGCGCAGCGGTCTCGCAAGGGAACAGGGCCAGGGGCGGTTTCGCGCCCGATTGGCAGTTGCATATGTCAGGTAAAAGCAAAGATCAGGCCCGAGGGATTGCTCGCGCCGGTGGACGGGTTTTGGGGTGAGGCAGGGTTAGCGGTCGGGACAATTAACCCGACCGCTAACCTCAGAACCTAGCAACCTGGCACAAATCCCGCCCGCTATCCTCCAAACCTGACACCAATCCGCTCGCTAAAACCGCCCCTATGACCTCAAGACCGATGACTATCAAACACCACGTACTGCTAGCAGCTTCGCTAGCATGGATAGCATCGCCCTTGGCATTCGCCACGGAAACCATCGAAACCGCGCAACCATCCGCGCTAGTCAGCGACATCCACACCTTTGTTGTAGCCGAAGACGGCTCCCAGACCGAAGACGATGAAACCACCCTGCGCGCAAACACACCCGCAGGCGTCGGTGAAATCGCCCAACGCTACATCTGGTTCGACAAATCGACGTCAACCATCGACATAACCGACGCCTACTCCCTGGGCCGTGACGGCATCAAACACATCGTCGCCCCCGATCAGATCCGCGAGGTCCAAGAACCGCGTTCCGCAGGCGCACCCACGTTCGAAGACTCGCGCCTGAAAGCCGTCGTATTCCCCGGCGTAGGCACAGGATCCATCGTGCATCTGCGGTTCCACAAGACCCAGTCGAAGCCAGTCATCGCGGGGCAATTCGATTATTTCGTCGAGCCTGGACGTACCCCAGTGGAAGAGCAACGACTGATCTTCGACCTGCCTGCCGATAAACCGCTCTATGCCGATGCACGCGGCTACGTCGCCGTGCCGCCGGTCACCCAGGGCGGCCGCACGCGCTACGAATTCGACTACAGCCGCGCCCACTACGATCGAGTGGAAGCGGGCTCGGTCGGTTACGCGCAATACGGCGACCGGCTGATGGTGTCCACATTCCCGGACTACCGGAGCTTTGCCGCGAGCTATCGGGACGGCACCGTCGATCCGAGCGCGAACGATCCAGCCGTGCGCACCCTCGCGCAGTCGCTCACGCGCAACGAGTCCGACCCGCGAGCGAAAGCGGCCACGCTCTACGACTGGGTGCGCCACAACATCCGTTACGTGTCGCTGTTCCTCGGACAAAGTCCCGCCATTCCCCATCGAGCCGCCGATATCCTCGCCAACCGATACGGCGACTGCAAAGACTACGTCGCGCTCTACGGCGCGTTGCTGTCCGCGGTGGGTATCGAGAACGAGCCGGCCCTAATCGGCCTCGGCTCGGTCTACACACTGCCGTCCGTTCCAGGCTACGGCGGCAGCGCGATCAATCACGTCATCACATGGATGCCCGAGCTGGGACAGTATGCGGACTCAACGGCGCTGAGCATCGAGTTCGGCAACCTCCCGCTCGCTGACATGGACCGTCCCACGCTGCTGGTCAACAGTGGCACGCTGTCCCGCACGCCCGCTACCGAACCGCTGTCACGTACGGCGCGCTTGCAAATCGATGTAGCGCCCGATGGCTCCGCCGCGTTCGCCGATCAGGTGGAGGACGCCGGATGGAGCACCGGGCCGGAGCGCTCGAACTTGCTGCACGCAACGGCCGAGCGCCGCAAGCAAATCGCCGATACCCGCCTTCGGGCCACCGGCCTGCGTGGAGTCACCACGCTCACCGCCAGCGACCTGAACGCAAGCAACGGCCCGCTGACGACCACCATCGTCGGGACGCTCGACAACGTCGTGTGGACCACCGGCACGACCGCCCTGCCCGCGCTGACAAGCCTGTCCGGCGGGATCGCGACACAGGTTGAGAACCTGCTCGCCGAGCGCGTGCGGACCCAGCCGTTCATGTGCTCCGGCGGCACGTTCGATGAAGTCGCGCAAGTCACCTTGCCAAAAACCGTCCGCGTCACCGACGTCCCCACCGATGCGAATTTCACCAACGCGTTCATCGATTATTCATCGCGTTATGTCTTCGATCCCGCGACAAACCTGTTTCAGGCAGAGCGTCATTTGAAGACAAACTTCGGCAAGCAGGTATGCACGCCCGAGGACTTCGCCAACATGCAGCCGGTGTTGAAGCGCATCGAGCGGGACGCAGATGCGCAGATCATCGTCAAGGCGATGCAGCCGTGACCGAGCCCGTCCGACCCGCGCGTAAGTTTTCGTAATCGCGGCATGCGTGCCTGTAACCGGAATGTCGGGCGACGCCGCTATGCTGCAAAACCAGCATCGACGGAACGTCCCGATGCACACGGCCAGGCCACGATGACCCAAGAACCCGCGAACACCCCCGAACATCCGTCTGCGCCGATTGATCGTTTGAGCGCGATCACGTCGCTCGATGCATCGGTTCACCGCGCGCTCGCCGATGCATGCCGCCTCGCCGGCGATGAACTTGGCGCGCTGGCGCACCTGATCGCGGCCCACACCCTCGACGCGTATGCAACCAACTCACCGGCCGCCCGCACGAACGGCTTGTGCGATGTCGCCACGGGCTATTTCATGAAGGGCGATCACGCAGTCGCCGCGCGCTGGTATGAGCTCGTGCTGGCACTCGACCCGAACATCGCCGTGGCGTGCCAGAACCTTGCGGCCATCTACACAGGCGAAGGAAACATGGCGCTTGCCGAGGTTTATCGCGAACGCGCTTATGGAATCCAGCGGGTTTTCGTTGAAGAGACAGCGGGCTGGACTCGCTCCGTCTTGATCCTTTGCGCAGGAAAAAGTACAGGTAATGTTCCGTTCGAAGCGTTGCTTCCGGGCGCGAAAAACCGTCGTATAAAGTACGCAATCGATTACGCCACCGACGACGAAGACGCTCATCTCCCCGCCTTCGATCTCGTGTTCAACGCCATCGGCGATCCGGATATTGCAGCGCCTCTGAATGACAGGCTCGCGCGTTTCGCGGCGCAGTGTTCGCGTTCGTTACTCAACCCGAGTTCAGCCATCTCCCGGACTTCACGGCACAAGCTGCCCGCGCTGCTCGACGGTCTCGGTGACGTACAGACAGCGCCGTGCGTGCGCTACGAAGCGGAGAACAAAGCGCAAGACATCAATGCACTCGCTTCGCTACTCGCCGATCACGCCGTCACGTTTCCCCTCCTCGCCCGGCCCGTTGCCGCGCACGGCGGCGACGGCCTGATTCTCTGCGACACAATCGAAACACTTGAAGCCCGGTTATCGACGCAAGCTCAAGCAGGCGCCCAGTACCTGACGGCCTTTCGCGATTGCCAATCAGCCGATGGCTTCTATCGCAAGTACCGCGTGATCTACGTCGATCGCCGGCCGCTCCCCTATCACCTTGTGATCTCGCCGCACTGGATCGCGCATTACTTTTCCGCCAATATGGAAAGCCACGCCTGGAAGCTCGACGAGGAGCGTCGCTTCCTGCAAGACCCGCATGCCGCACTCGGTGAGCGCGCGATGAACGCCATCGAAGCCATCGGGCAGCGGCTCGATCTCGACTACGGCGGTATCGATTTCACGCTTTTGCCTGACGGCCGGGTCTTCGTGTTCGAAGCCAACGCGACCATGCTCGCGCACTACGAGCGTGATAGCGGCGTGCTCGCTCACAAGAACCCGCATGTGCAACATATCGTCGATGCGTTCGAGCGCATGCTGGCGCACCGGACGGCGGGCTGATGAACAAGACCATGAACTTTTCCGGCGGACCGGGCGCGTTACCGGCGTCGGTGCTGCGCGAAACGAGCGTTGCTATCGACGCATTGCCGGAGACCGGTTTGTCGGTGCTGGGAATGAGCCATCGATCCGACTGGTTCCGCAGCGTACTCGATGAAGCCGAGCGCAACCTGCGCGTCCTGCTCGGCATCCCCGACACCTACCATGTGCTGTTCATGCAGGGCGGCAGCAGCCTGCAGTTCTCCATGCTGCCGATGAACTTCCTGCGTCACAGCGGCAAGCATGCCGAGTACATCGTGTCGGGTTACTGGAGCGCGAAGGCGCCGGTTGAAGCGCTGCACGAAGGAACAACGCGTGTGGTGTGGGACGGCAGCGCGGAGGGCTATCGACGTCTGCCTGAGACGGATGAATTGCAACTCGCGCCGGATGCCGCCTACCTGCATTACGTGTCCAACGAAACGGTCGAGGGGCTGGAGTTTACGGGCATCCCGGGGCTGCCCGACGTGCCGCTGGTCTGCGACATGTCGTCCAATCTGCTGGCCGCGCCAATCGACATCAGCCGTTACGCGATGATCTACGCGCACGCGCAAAAGAATCTCGGGCCGGCCGGCGTCACCGTGGTGATCCTGCGCGATGAATTCGCTCAACGGGCAACGCATGCGCTGCCGACCTTCCTTGATTATCGGACGCATATTCAGGCACGTTCTGTGTACAACACGCCGCCGGTGTTCGCCATCTATGTATTGATGCTGGTGACGCGCTGGCTGCGCGACGAGATAGGCGGCGTCAACAACATGGCGGTAATCAACCGCGCGAAATCGGAGCGGCTGTATCGCGCGATCGATGCCGAGCCGGAGTTCTATCGCGTGCATGGTGAGCGTGCTTGCCGGTCGACGATGAACGTCGCCTTCCGTCTACCCGATGCCGCTATGGAAGCGCGGTTTATCGATGACGCTCGCCGCGCAGGTTTGCATGGACTGGAAGGGCATCGGTCGATCGGCGGCCTGCGGGCTTCGCTCTATAACGCGGTGACGCCCGAAGCGGTTGCGGTGCTGTCGGAGTGGCTGGGGGAGTTTCGCCGGCTGCGAGGTTAAAGGCCTTTAAACCGATCAGCGTAAAGGCGGCTCACGCTCAGCTTGCCCGGGTGGCCGCGCAACGTCAGCGTGAGTTTGCCGCTGTCATCGCGTAACGCGCTGGCGATGGCATCGCAACGCACAAGCGTGCTGCGATGAATCTGCCAGAAAGTGTCCGCATCGAGTTGCAATTGCAGTTCGCGCAGCGAGATCCTGATCAGGTGTTCGCGTTCGGCCGTGACCACACGAACGTATTTATCGGCGGCTTCGAAATAGAGCACGTCGGCGATTGGCACCATCGTGATGGTGTTGCCGGCGCTCGCCTGGATCAGCCGCAGCGGGCTTGCGGGCGCAGATTTGCCTTGCGGGCTCGCGGCATCGGCATTCGCGTGCAGGAGCTCACGCAATGTATGAATGGCAGCATATAGCGATGGCTCTGCGGCCTGGGATAACTGCCTCTGCCGCAGCGCGGTCTGCAGACGCGCGCAGGTTTTTTCCAGGCGATCATGCTGCACGGGTTTCAGCACATAGTCGACCGCCGCGTGTTCGAATGCGTGCAGCGCGTATTGATCGTAAGCGGTCACGAACACCAGCAAGGGGAACGGTTTGGCGCGGTCCGGCCAGTCTTCGGCAAGCGCTTGCGCGACCTCGAGTCCCGTCATGCCGGGCATGCGGATATCGAGAAAAAGGATGTCGGGTTGCAGCGCCAGAGCTTGCTCGACGGCGGCCTTACCATCGGCCACGCTCGCGACGCAGTGCAGGTTCGGCCACAACCCGGTCAACTGGGCCAGCAGGTCCGCGGCCAGCAAAGCTTCGTCTTCGGCAATCAGTACGGTGGCTTTCATGATCGGCACGAATGGGTGAAGGGCGGAAAATCAACTGATCGGAAGCCGCACGATAGCAAGAGTACCGCCCTCATCATCGCTCGCGGCCACGAGTTCCAGCGACGCAGTCTTACCATACAACGCTGCAAGCCGTTCACGAACCTGCTGGATCCCGAAGCGGCTGCGATCGGGCGGCGCACCGTCAAGGCTTGCATCGTCGATACCTTCGATACCTCCGACACCCGCGCCTGTATCGCGAACGCTAAGCACAAGCGTACTGCCTTCACGCTGCGCGCTCACGCGAATCCAGCCGCCTGCGACCTTCGGTTCAAGACCATGCTTGATGGCATTCTCGACCAGCGGTTGCAGCAGAAGCGGTGGCACCGACAACCGCCCAAGCTCGTCCGGCAAATCGAGCCGCCTGCTCAAACGCGTTCCCATGCGGGTCTGCATCAACTCGAGATAATCATCGATACGCCCAAACTCCGCCGACAACGAATGTGATCCCGATCCCGAGCGCGAGGCGTCGAGCGTCGCGCGCAGGAACCCGATCAGCCGGTCGAGCATGGCTTGGGCGCGCGGCGGATCTTGCGCGATCAGCACCCGCAAATTGGCGAGCGTGTTGAACAGCATATGCGGTTCGAGTTGCGACTCCAGCAGCTTGAGCTGGCTTTCCGCGGCACTTCGCAGCGCGGCTTCGGTGCGGGTTTGCATCTCGGCCATGCGGCTTCGGGCATAAAAGAAATACGTAATGCCCAGCGACAGCACAAACACCCCGGTCATGCTCAGCACCATGGCCCGCAGGTTGCCGAGGTTGCCAACAAGCGTGGCCGGTGCGTGCTGCACGCCGGTCAGCCAATCGCCTAGCATGTGTCCTGCGGCATAACCCCCGACGCCCGACACCACGATCCATGGAATCATCAGGCTCCAGCCGGGCCAGTTGCGCTGCGCGTCGAGGTTATCGGGCGAGCGCTGGCGAATCCGGTACGCCAGGCCATAGCGGCCTGTCTCGATCAATCCCTGGATGAACAGCGTGCTGCAAAGGGAATAGATCAGGTTGCTCGCGAACGAATCGCGAGACACCGCGTAGTAGAACAAGGTGCTCGCCACCGATACCGGGATAAAAATCCGCAGTTCACGCCGTAGCAGGGTCAGGAGGGGTTGGCGCATGAATCAATAAGCCATGCCGGACGGCGCGGTTTCCCGGGCGATGCGCCACATGGCCAGACCGCGTGCGAGAAAGATGCCGCTGAATACGCCGTACGCAAAACCCGCCGATACCGCAAACACCCCGTCGAAGCTCAGATCGGGATGCATCGCCAGCATGACGTTCGCACCGAATTTTATGATGAACAGACCGAGGAACAGCATGAGCGGAGTCCAGCTTCCAGGCACGAGCAGACGCTGCTCGGCAGCCAGCCAGCGGACCTTGCTGCCTATCCCGGCAGCGTGGCATATCACAAAGGCTGCGAGCATCGCCGCTGCCCAAGCGACCAGCGCGGTGACCTGCGCGGCGAACGCCGATACAACGCCATAGAACGAAAGCGCAGCCATTGCGACTGGAAGCACGGTCGCGGCACGCAGCGTCCGGTGCTGTGGCTTTGACTGCGCGATGCCGAGGGAGACCATGGCGGCGAGCAGCCACCAGACCCAGTGCGGTGTGCGTTGAAGAATGTCGATGAGCATGGTGATCGTCCTTACCCGTAGAGGAGATTTCGATGATGCCCATGGTCGGCGATTGCCTCGCGCGTCGCCATCGGTTTGCGACGGGATGACACATTGCGGCGCGAAATGTGTCTGGCGCGGCGCGAGTTGCAGCAGCAATAAACGCAACTGCAAATGACAACGGCCCACCAAGCATAAGCCTGACGGGCCGTCTTTAGAACTGGTGAAACATGGTTCAACGCAAATCCAGCAAACCCGGGCGATGGCGCCAACAAACCTCAAGCGCTTAACGCTGTATCGCCCTGCCGGACATGTGCCTAAATCCTTGTCCCGTGACAATAAAGTTCGGAACAGTTCGCATCAAAGTTAACGAGACCGACCATTCAGCGATTCAGGGTCACTTGCGTATCGCTATAGCGGAAACGGTACGTCCCAAGCAATCGCTCGGCCGGGATGCGCGCGAGCTCGGGCTAAAAGGTTTTGTAGACGATATCCGGCGCTGGCGAGTTGGAGATCACGAGGGTTAGAACGGTAATAACCGCGAGCGCCGTGCCCCATGCAGTGCGTGTGTATCGGGACAGCACCAGCGGACGTTCTGCAAACCCCACCGCCATCACGCCGGTGCGCGCCCATTGCAGCAGCGTGAGCGCGATCGTCGCGGCGGCGAATACGAGCAACCAGACTAGCGCAACCGTGCTCCAGCCAAGTGCGACGACGATCGAATCCATTTCCGTCCACGTCGACCAGAACCAGAACAGGCTGAACGCGAAGAACGTGAAGGTCAGTCCACGCATGCACGCGGCATAGAACGGGTTGTTGCCCATCGCGATAAAGCGTTTTTTGCCGAGGCGCTTGGTCATCGCGATCTGATAGAGCTTGTTCACGCTGACGCCTCCGCCTTGAAGCAGCCCGAAGAACAGGAACATGGACGTCTGCCCGTGCCATGCGCCGACCAGGAAGAAGGTCACAAAGAAAGCGAACACGCCGAGGTACGGTTCAATCTTGCGCGCGGGGAAGCGCTTCATCAGCGACATCAGCAGCGGGTTATAGACGTAGGTTTTCAACCAGCTCGATAACGTGATGTGCCAGCGGCTCCAGAAATTGATGAAGTTAGTCGACGAGAACGGTCGGTCGAAGTTCTCCGGGAGGGCGATACCAAAGAAACGGGCGACCCCGATCACGACATCCACATATCCGGAAAAGTTGAAATACAGATAGATCGGATAGACCGCGGCAATCACGACACCCGTCCACAGGCGATCGCCGAAGGGTTGCGCCGGCGACAGGGAATCGAGCGCCTGATGCTGCACGTTCGATAACACCATCGACACGATCGCGACCTTGAAGAAGCCGAACACGATCCGCTCCAACGCAACGCCGTAGTCAATCACGTTCGGCCGCAGGCGCTGCTCGGTCTGCGTAACGTAGTAATCCTGATAGCGCTGGATAGGACCGGACACCAGAGCAGTGAAGTTCAGCACATAGTTCAGATAGACCACTGGCGAGATCCGGTGCGGCAAGCCGGGACTACGTGCATCGATGATCAGGTGCAACACACGGAAGAACACATACGACACGCCGAGCGTCACATACGGATAGTGCAGCACAAGCTCCGACGGCACGAACGTATAGCGCTTCAGCCAGAAGAACATCGCGATGATCAGCACCAGCAGGGGCACGAACAACGGCAGTTTGGGCTGCGACTGCATGAGCCGGGCGCCGATGTATCCGATCAGCAGAAACCCCGCGAACGGCGCGAAGGCAGCAGGACTGTGCGAAAAGGTCGAGAGAAAAACGAGGTTGACCAGCAGCAGCACGACGTTCTGCCACACGAGCGAGCGCGACAGGTTGAAGATCAGCGCCGCGATCGCTGCGAAGGCAAGAAACTGGAATGACGGGACGATCACAATGCGCCTCCTTGTGGCTGGTGAGCGCATCCGTCGAACGCGGCAATGCCGCTGCCGGACAAGCTATTGACGATACTGCGTGCGACTGCGCGCGACCCGTCTTCATTCAGGTGGTTATCGACCGGGTAGTAGAAGTTGCCGGGATGAGCGTCACTCGCGAATGAAGAAAACAAGTCGATCGGCGTCGCCCCATGTTTCTGCACGATTGCTGCAAGCGCGCGTTGCAGCGCGAACGGGTCAATCCCCGACGGACGTTTCTTCATCGACAACAACTCAGCCTGGGTGCGCTGCGGAATCAACATCACCATCAGCGGCACGCCGGCCGCGCGGAAACGCGCAGCCGTTTCACCAATGATGGCGTCGGCGGTAGCAAGCCGGTGTTGCCATTCGGGTGAGAACGGCGGGCGCAGGAAGTCCGCTTTGTCGCCGTATCGCAAGTACATCGGAATCTCAATGTCCGGATTCTCGAACATGAAGTGCTCGGCGACAGTCAGCGCCCGGCTGTCCTTGACCACTTCCTTAGCGCGGGTGAGCATATCGACGTGTGGCGCCGCAGGAGACAACGAGTTGGTCGACACCCGCTTGAGGCCCGCAGGTTCATCGCTTTCGTCCGGCAGGTTCAGCTTCTCCAGGTCGAAAGGCGCGAGCACCAGGACGGCGGCGTCGGGCTGCAGCCGTAGCGCCGGGTTGACGCGCAACGCCACTTTGCGCAGCGACAATTCGTAGACTCCCATATTCTGGAATTCAACCGGGCCATGACATTCCCGGGATAACTGGGCCTCACTCAGCGCACTGAAGGATTTGTCGTACGGGACGCTGGTGCCCTCGGCAAACGAACTTCCAAGGACCACGACCCGGCGCGTGCCGCGAGGCTTTGGCCCGCACGCCTCCGTGCTGCGAAATCCGCAATCGTTGTAGTGATAGCTGATCCAGCCGGTTTCAGGAACCTTGACGTGCATCGTGCAGTTCGGCAGGTTGACGATTCCGAGGGTCGGGTCGGGGGCGTGGCATTCCTGGCCAGTTTGCGCCGCCGACCAGACAAGCCGGGTACCGACTTCAGATACGAAGAACATCACCAGCACGCTAAGCACAGCAATCGCGGGCAGCAGGAAGTAATCCCGCTGCGCCAGCTTGCGCGCCGGCTGATTATCAAAATTAGTCATGGCATGTCCTTACGTGAGCATCTCGACATCGAAGCCGATTCGATGCACGGCGAAATGCGGAACCGGGCTGCAAACGTCGGTAGCTATTTCCCACACCGTGGTGCCGTCGCCCAGCTCGTCGATTTGCGTGAAGCCGAGCTTCGCGTAGTGGTCCTTCACGAGCGCGTTGCGATCGGTGGGCACATAGCGGCCGACCAGGCGCGTGACGCCGCTCCGGGCCGCATGCATGAGAACCTCGCTCAACACCATTTCTTCGACCTTGCGGCCGAGCACACGACAGCTCATCAACCAGGTGTCGATGTCCCACGTGTCGCCCGTGCTGCCGGATCCATCGCCGCGTGCAACGTCGCGCAGCGGGCGGCAGATCACCACCGCAATCATGCCGTTGTCGCCGAAGGTATCGGTTAGCCGAACCTGCAGGCTGAAGTTTTCGGGTTCGCTTTCAAGCTCAACAACGTCAGCCACGGTGTACCGGCGCGTGGTCAGGTTGAACTGGTTGGATTTGTTGATCAGTTGCACGATACGGCTGCGCCCCACCTCGTCGAACGGCGCAAACGTGATCTGCATGTCGAGCGACTTCAGGTACCCGTCGAGGTCGCCGGCCTGACTTTGCAGGGCCACCCTGCGCGCATTGTCCTGGTAATACCCGGCACGCTCCCGGTCTTCGGCAAGGAATGCGAGTGCCTCGAAATAACCCGCTGCGTTCAGCGTACGCGCGTACAGCGACGGGTCGTCCGGAAGTTCTGGCACAGCGACTTCGGGCAGCATCTCGCGCACCAGGTTGCGCTCGACCGGATTGTCGTCGAGGAATACGAACGATTCGAGGCCCAGCGACAATTCTTTTGCAATGGCCTGGATGTTGGTTGCCTTGTCGTTCCAGTTCGCCTGAAATACGGCGAAGTGGTTTTCACGCAGCAACATTTCCGGGTGTTTTTGGAACGGCAGCCGCGCGGTCTTGTCGTCGTTTTTCGACGATACCGCGAGAACCACGCCACGTTCGCGCAACTCGAGCGCGAACTTTTGCACGCTTAGATGCGCTTCGCCGACCGCGTCCCCCTGCGCCACCTTGATTCCCTCGAGCAGATCGTCACCGATCACGCCGCCCCACAGCGTATTGTCGAGATCGAGGATGAGCGCGCGGCGGCTCTTGCCACGTGCCGCACCGAGCAGCCTGCCCACATGGTCGGCATACAACGGCAGGTATGCGTCGGCGAACGGATATTTAGCGAGGTTGTATTGCGACGGCGAATGCCAGTTCGCGAGACCCACGGTTTGCGCGAGCGCGTTGACATCGAACAGCAGGTCTTCCGATGCAGCGGCGCGGCGTACCAAACCATGGTTGATCTGGTCGATCAGGTTACGCAAAGTACCCGGAATCGCTGCGTCCCTGCTACCGAACAATGCTTCGGGCGGCGGCGCCAGCGTCTGCAAGATGGGCAGCGCATTACCGTGTTGGCGAATTCCGCGCGCAACGGCGTCCAGGAGTTGCAACGCGGCGTCGACAGTCGCCTGTGCCTTTGTCTGATCCCCAGGCGTCGCGACCAGCGGCAGCCCCCGATAATCGACGGCAATCAGCACGGCATCGAGCTGCGCGGCGTTGATCTCGGACTCCGGCGCCAACGCTTCCTGTAGCACCTGGTCGTAATGGCCCAGCATATAGTCGAGCGCGACGCCATGCCGCGCAGCCGATGCAACCAAAGGCAGCGCGAGATGGTCCAGCGTTCCATTGCCGATCACACCAAGCCGTAGCGATGTCAGCGGTGCCAGAGAGCGGCCGTTACCGCGGGCGGCGGCAATTGACTTGCCGAGCCGAATCAGCTGATTCTCGTCAAGTGCCTGCGTGGCCAGCCGGCGAATCTGCTTGCCGATATCGGCGCCCTCAGTATCGGGACCCGCATTAACAAGCGCGCGGCATTGTGCGGAAAAATCCGCGGGCGCGCCGGGCAACCAGCCCAGCGAAGCATATAAGTAGTCAGCCATAAGGCACAGTCTCTCTAACTGAGGGGAGCAGTCTCATTGGACCAGCAAGGGATCGCGCGGCAAGGAACGGCAGTTAGGTAGTCCTAACCGCGCGTTTCGATCAAGTGAACGAATTCACCGACGTTTTTCATGCCGGCAACATCAGACGCTGCGAACTTGATCCCGAATGCCTTCTCGACTGTCAGGATCAAACGGATATGCGCGAGGCTGTCCCAGCCATCAACGTCCGCAGCAGTGGTGTCGGCGGTCGGCACGATGTCTTCGTCATCGAAAACATCGCGGAACACGTCGGTCAATTTTTGATAGATTTGAGCTTCAGTCACAGAACACCCCGGATTGCGCTATATAGTTGTTGGGCGACGGCTTTAATGTATTGCGCCGATATCCCTTCTTTTATTCATGCCGGGACACCAGGCTTCGATACCCCGACGAGTACTAACAAGGTACTTCACGAGGATCAACAGTCACGGTGCGGGAGCACACATTAAGTGCGTGATTCAAAAATCCAAGACGATTGCGGGAGTTTTTATAAGAGAGAAATCTACCGCTGCGTCTCTCGTATTCTGAGCTTTGGGCTGCAATAACGTTTATGCAGTCAGGCTAAACAACTGACCCGGTTACCCTATTCGGGACCGTGCGCCATCTACACACGTGTCGTTGGGTTCAGAGACGGCGACTCGCGAAAGACCGCGTGTCATCGCACGATGCGTACGCGCTGCCTCATACCTGACTTGACGTTGTCTCGCCCTCTCGACTACTGTACGAGCCGCTGTTCGGGCATTAGTCGCAACCGGCCGGCGTGCCCAGAGGGAGGAGATCACAAATGACCAAAGCCCACGCCGTTCTCGTGGTAGCCCTGTTGCTCACGACTGTAGCCGTGCCGGCCATCGCTGCTGTTGGCACGTGCGTACCGGCCAATGCCTCGGTTCCGGCCGGTGCCAACACGACCGATCCGAAGGCGCCGTTCTTCATCGATACGGCGGGGCTGGATCTGAATACGACTCCACCCACTCGCAATCCTCACAATCCGAACTATCCAAAAGCGACGGAACTGCCGGATGGGCAGGTTCCGTCGATCAATAGCGATGGCAACTTCATCATCGGTCCGACGCATCGGCCGTCCCCAGAGACCATAGCTCGGGCTGATGTGCCGCACGGCACGGTCCATACCTTCGTTATGCACTCGGCAGACAGCGTCATCTACCGGACCGGTTTGGTTCGTGATGATATTCCCGACTGCTGGAATTCGGCGGTGAATGCTGCATCGACCGCTCCTGGCGACAAATCCGACCTTCTGGTGCCCGAGAGCCATGCCGGCAGTTGGAGTCGTGAAGTCGATGTCTATGTCCCTGCCGATTACGTACCGGGCACGGCAGCGCCCTTCATCGTGTACGGCGATGCCGGCCCGCACAGCTTCTTCAAGCAGCAGATGCTGTTCAACGTGCTGGACAATCTCATCCACGCGCACAAGCTGCCGCCGATGGTGGCCATCGGCATAGGCGCCGGCGGACAAGATGTGCAGGGCAGCGAGCGAGGCCGCGAATATGACACCGTGTCCGGCGTCTACGCCGAATGGGTCGAGCGGGAGGTTTTACCGCGTGTCGAGCAGAATGCGAATGTGGTATTGACGAAGGATCCGGATCGCCGCGCGACCATGGGCTTCAGCTCGAGTGCTGCTGCCGCTTTTAGCATGGCTTGGTTCCGTCCCGATCTCTATCACCGCGTGCTTGGCTACTCGCCAACGATGGTGAACCAACAATGGCCTCATGACAAAGCACTTCCAGGTGGAGCATGGCAGTACCACTCTGCGTGGGCAGGGCTGGGCCCGAACAAGCAAGCGCTCACCGCGCCGGGAAATACTGTGACATCGGCAGGCGGGTCCAATAGCGCACCGTTGATTCCGAATTCGCCGCGCAAGCCGATCCGGTTCTGGTTCGAAGCAGGGGACCGGGATTTTTTTTATCTGGTCGGTGCGATGGCGGATGGCATGCATGACTGGACTTTGGCCAACGAGAATATGGCGCGCGTTCTCGCCGCCAAGGGCTACCACTACCAATTCTTGTTCTCCCGCAACGCCGGTCATGTCGACGATGCCACCGAAGCACAAACCATGGCCGAAGCACTCGAATGGCTGTGGAAAGACTACCCAGCACCGGTGCGTTGAAACGGCTGATTGCATTTTCGATGGCTTGAAGGCTGCGACTCCCGCCGCGTCAGACGCGTTTCGCGCAGCAATGTGCCATCTCGGTAAACCTCTGAAGCAGGACCAGGGTTTGGCCAGAACCTAAGCCGCGACCGGGCGAGACGATCCTCAAATTGCCTCGGCGACGGATAGCCCAGCGAACGAGTGCATTCGTCGTGCGGTGTAGACAACCTCCAAAAACACAGGAAATTGCGACGTCACGTTCGCGAAGGTCTTATACGTTGCGAGATAGATGCCTTCGACCGCCGGTGTTTTCATGAAACTCACTGCATGTCATTATCGGATGACTTTCTAGCTGCGCTCATTGATGCGATCAGACCGTATCGGCCCAGGGCTTTTCGATGGGCCACGCTCGCGTAGCAACAGCCACCAGCGCGTGGTGGATTCAACGATAGGGCTCAGGACGCCGTTTCTGGAGTGCATCATCGAGTGCGGCCAGCGCTAATTCGCTGTCGATATAACGGCTGACAGCGTCGCCGACGATCCTGCGATTGCACGCGTCGAGAGTCGCGGCAGGATAAGCAAAGCCGATTTAACTGATATCAGCCATCCACACCTCGTCTGGGCTCGTTGGTATCCCGACTCGGTCCATGCGCGGCGGCTGGGATTTCCAAAACGGGATCTGCGGATTGCGTTCCGCACGCTGACTAACCGGAGGTGACGGTCGTTGTTTTTCCAATTCGTGCTGGCATCGTGACCGGGCCGATCGTCAACGTCATCGTGGCAACGATAAATCCGGTCAATTCGACCGTATTTAGATCGAGTACTGACCGTTATTGCGTCAAAAAAACAACGATCTATTTTGATTCAAATTTGAAACATCATACGAATATGGACTAAGTAAATTTTATAGATTTAATGCTAAAACGCGACATTGCATCTGCGTAATTGCGTAATTGCGGCAAAATTTGCTTATAAGATAGGATTAAAGGTAAATACTTCCCTTTATCACAGAAAGTTACAAGATCCCTCGTATCATTAATGATTAAAAACGTTTCTTTAATGTAACATTCGGTTTAGCATCAAGGTTGTAAATACGAACGTAAAAACCTTTGTTTCAAGTAAAAAGTACCTATTAAATTGTCTGGTAAATCCAAGGACGAGCGCTTCGGTTCGCGCACGACGAGCTTTGTTCGTCTTAGCGAATTATCGCCGGCAGATCAGCAAGGCGAAGTGATCGATATGTAGCAGTGGTCGCGTTGTTTGCCTTCGGCGCGCGCAACGTCAGCCCGGTCACGGCACCCACGGACTGTTGACAATCGGATTTGTGTACGCCGTACCAAGTGTGTGATGCAAACCGCGGTCGCCGGGCAAACTGAAATGATTTCCGCTACGTGGAAATTTGATAGTAGCCCTAATTAGATTGGTTTGAAGGCCGTATCACGTCGGCTGTGAACAAGGCCCATGGCTGAGGGATGGAAGGACTCGTGTTGGTCCGACCGCTAAGTAGTCGATCCGAATGCTTGTTTACCAACATTTTCGTCGAGGTCCCTCGGCGATGGAGAAACTTGCGATGTTAGTACAACGAAAATTTAGAACCGCTTCCACGCTTTGCTGTCGAGAAAACGATGAAGATCCCGGCCGCCTGACCTTCCGGGCGAGCACGAAGCTCGCTACTTCATTGCAGGCGCACAAAACCAGCCAGAACGGATAACGACCTGGCCGTCGAGGTGTCTCGTCTCTTTGTTAAATTCTAAGGATTCCAAATGAACGATTTTAATGCGCGCCGCAAGGTTCTCGGTTGTCTTGTTGCTGGCTGCATTGCGCCGCTCGTCAGCGCATGTGGCGGCGGTGGTACGGATAGCAGCGGCGCTGCTGTCGACGGCGCCGAAGCCAATGCTCAGAAGGCTGCAACGGGCAGTACGACTGCCTTCGCAGTCACATCGCCCGCGCAGAATGCCAGTGCAACGTCCACGTTCACCGTGAGCGGCACCGCCGGCACGCAATGGGTCAACGTCGCGGTCTATAGCGGCAGTACCAAGCTCAGCTCCGACGTGACGCCCTCAGGCGGGAAGTGGAGCGCGAGTGTCAAGATGGGCACGCTTACGGGCGCCCAGACGCTGACCGTGATGGCCTTCAGCGTCGCGGCTGGGAAAGCAGGCGGCACTTCCACGTCAGCCTCCCTGAAAGTGGCAGTCGGCGCGGCAGCGCCGGCAACTCCCGCTGTGGGCGTCTTGCCGTACTACGGTATCGGTGCGCATTACAACCAGGGTGGCCTGTTTCAATCAATTCCGCTTGCTCAGCAGGTTGCACTGATGACGGCAAACGGGATGAAGACGTGCCGGCAGGACTGCTGGGATCAGTCGTCCATGAACGTACTGGCAAATACGGTGATTCCAGGCATGAAGGGCGTCACTGTGCTGCCGTGTCTCGCCGCCACGCCAACGGGTTCCTCGGTCACCAGCGCCTATACCCAAGGCTACCAGTTGGGCATTGCAGCGGCGAACACGCTTGCCGGTCTGGTGCCTGTGATCGAAATGGGCAATGAGCTCGATGAAATCTGCGTGAACAATAACGTCGATGGCAATCTTCCATCGCACTACAATTCCACCGCTCCGCTGTACGTCGCCTTCCAGGCCGGCCTTTGCAATGGTTTCCGCAGTGTCGACACCACCGGCAAGACCAAGGTGATGCTGGGCGGCATCGCTTATATCCATTTCGGTTTCCTGCAAATGATCGTGAGCAACATCCAACCGAATGGTTCGGCGATGCCCACGGCGGCAGCAAACTTCGACATGATCGCCTGGCATTACTACTACACCGGCGGCAACATGGAATCGGTGTATGGAAAGAGCGGCACGTACAACGTCTTCACGTCCATTGCGAAGATCAGCACGAAGCCTTTGTACTTTTCCGAGTGCGGAATCGGCCAGCCGTCAAATTCGATTTCGGCAAGTACCGGAGTGGCATATATCAAGCAGGCAATGGCGCAGATGGTGGCGCAGCCGCAAGTGGTCGGTTTTAACTTTTACGAGATGTACGACTTCACGGATGGCTACGGCCTCTATAACAACAACAGCGTAGCTTATGGCTGGCAGTCGACGCTGGCTTCGTTCATCGCAGCGAATCCCAAGGCCTGATCTTCTTTCCGCCTTCGGGCGGCCTTTTTTGATCAAAAGGACCGCAACATGGTAATGCCGTTGAGTTAAGGTCCTTGTTGAGGTGTCGAACGGTGTAACGTGTTTTTGCAGGCAGCCCATCTTCGCCAATTGCTGCTCGCGCCAATTTCGCCATTGACCTCAATTGTGTGCGGTCATTACCGACATTGACGACCTCGTGCGCAACGACAATGTATAGGAAAGCGCCACCTTTTCACGGCGTACACCCGAAGGAGTCTTTCCTTATTTCTGATAGCGGTCATTCAAACCGCTCATCGGCGCGAGCAGCCATAACCGTGTGATATCTATGGTTCGGACTGAAGAACCGCGCGGGATGGCACTTAACCCACCCACGATTTGAGGATTCAATTACTCGGAAGCGCCCTGTTTTGACTCGGGTAATGACTCGAGCAAGTCGAACAATTTGTCGATCGGCATGGGCTTTGCAAAATAATAGTCAAAGCCCGCCTCGATCGCTTGCTTGTGAAACTCTGCTGTCGCGTAGCCACTGAGCGCGATTAACGTCAGAGGGTCCGAACTAAATCGTTCGCGCAAGCTGACTGCAACGTCGAAGCCAGACATGTCAGGTAATCCGATATCAATGACCGCAACAGTCGGGCTGAACGCTATATCTGAAGATAACGCCGCTTTTCCGTCGAGCGCGATTCGACATTCATGGCTGTCCATGACCAACAACGCCTCTAACGCTCGCACAGAGTCCTCGTTGTCATCCACGAGCAGGATCCGTTGCGGAAAACCGTTGCGCCCGTCCATCCATGGCTCGCATGCCTCCGACACGAGATCGTGAACACGCGGCAATTCGACAACGAAGGTGCTGCCTTGCCCGATACCGGCGCTTTCCACTGTCACCGATCCGCCGTGATCGCGCACGAGCCGTTGCACGACAGTCAAGCCGATGCCTAGCCCGGATTCCTGCCGTCCGAGACCCATCGACGCCTGCGCGAACAAATCGAAGACCCGTGGCAACATGCTTGCATCAATGCCAATGCCGCGATCGCTTATCTTCACCTGTACGCGGCTTTCGTCGAATGTCACGCCTATGCGGATTTCGTCGGCTTGAGACGTGTATCGCGCGGCGTTGTGAATGATGTTGCTGAACACCTGTTTCAAGCGGCCCGGATCAACCCGGACCATCACGGGATCGGGCGGATAGTCGACCAATACCCGATGTCCATAACGCGCTACTTCGGCTACCGTCATCTCTACGGCGCCATCGATCAGCGTATCGATACGAACGATCTCTGTCTTTAACTCGACCTTGCCGCGCGTGAGCCTGGAGACATCGAGTAGATCATTGACCATGTGCGAAAGATGTTGCGTCTGTCGACCGATCACCGAAAAGGTCCTTGCGTACTTGTCGCTTATCGGCTCTTCGCTGCGTTGCACGACTTCAAGGGACAGGGAGATAGCCGAAAGCGGATTACGCAGCTCGTGCGCAAGCATCGCGAGAAACTCGTTCTTGCGGGCGTCGGCGTCCTCGAGCTCGGCCTTATTGCGGCGCAGTTCTTCGAGTGCAAGGAGCATGTCGCGATTCTGGCGCTCCAACTCCTCAACGGGTGTTTGCGCCTTCCTTCGCGTCAACTGCTCGACCAGTCCGTTCAACTGAGCCGTAGTCAAGCGCGGCGTATCGCGTGGAAGAAACATTTCAAGCGATACCGTCGTCCCCTGGCCGCGCTGAGAACTGATGAAGAAACCGTCGGCCATTCGCCTGCTACCGGGGATACCGATGCTCGAAGACTTTTCACCGTGGGCCGCGTCCGCGAGCAGCGTGTCGAGGTCATCAATGCCCGGGCCTTTGTCCGTGATCTGCGCGACCACACATTGCATGTCGATCGCTTCGCTCGCGTCGCCGACGAGGAAAGTCAGCGTGCCTCCGCCGGCAAATTGCACGGCATTGCGGGCGATTTCCGAAATAGCCGTGATGAAACGCGTGCGCTGCAGATTGTCGAGTCCAAATAATTCACCCACCTGGCGCGACCGGTCGCGGATTGCGACAAGACTCAGATTGCTGCTGATCGGCGTGGAGAGAATTCGATGAAGCATGTCAAGCCGCCTTGACGACAACAACGGTTGCATCGTCAGAATCGCGCGCAAAGTCGCGGTGCAACACAGCAGCGATCAAGCTCGGATGATGTTGCATCAGGCCCGGATGCCGATTGAGGTTCCAACGCGTCGACAAACCGTCGGTGGTGAGCACCATCGCGCTGCGGGCATTCCATTCAGCCGAGACTTCGCGGATCAGGCGCATGTTGTAGCCGACCGTGCCGTCGGTGGAAAGGAGATGCTGGCTCGCTTCGCCCGACACCACGATCCCGACGATATTGCCCACCCCGGCGAACGTCATCGAACCGGCTTCGGTATCGATTTGCGCGACCGCCATCACGGCGCCTCGGGTACCCTTGAGCCCTTCGTGCGCGCGTCGGAGAATGCTGGCGGGCGTATCGGAGGAATTGGACTTGAGGAAAATCTCCACCGCGCGCCGCGACGCGTCGGACGCGAGCGGGCCGTGGCCCAGGCCATCGAGCAGAACGGTACGCATCTGGCCGTTGCGTTCCTCGATTCCCCAGCCGTCGCCGCACACTTCCTGGTTCGCCTTGGGCGTCGAGCGCGCCCCCACGGCGTAGCGCGACACGTCGGCCACATGCGACCTCGCGTTCTGGATGCGTGCAAGCAGCGCCGTGCCCGCGCCCGGAACAGAGTAGATGTCGAACAGATGCGACTGGCGCGACATGGTGCCCAACCCCGCGCCCAGACTTCCGCCCGTTGAAAAACCATCGCGTTGGGCGGCCTCGAGATCGGCGATTCCCGGCCCGCGGTCGAGCGCGAGCAATTCAATCCCGGGAACCTCTCCGCTCGTGTATTGGCGGAGCAGGATTTCCCCGCGCCCTGCGTACTTGATGATATTGGTGGCGGCTTCACTCGCGACCAACGCGGCGTCGGCCTGGTATCGCTCGGAAAAACCAAGACTTTGTGCGAGCTTTATTGTCGCTCGCCGCGCTTCGGCTATGCCGCTTTGGTCCGTCAGGCTTAGCGCCGCTTCCATTGGGTAATGCTCACTGTAGTCCCGACATTGACCGTTGATGTAATGTCGAATTCGCTCACAAGACGACGTGCGCCGCCCAGTCCCAGTCCCATACTTTTGGCGGTGCTGTAACCGTCTTGCAGCGCTCGCTCGATGTCCGGAATGCCCGGGCCCTGGTCCGCGAATACGAGTTTGATGCCGACACGTCCGTTATGCTCGACCTCGATGATCGTGACCGTACCCCCCTTGCCGTGTACAAGCGTATTACGCGCGAGTTCGCTCGCGGCCGTGACGAACTTGGTCCGTTCGAGCGTCCCGAAAGCCATTCTTGTCGCGAGTTCCTGTATAGCTTTACGCGCGCCGTTGACCTGATCAGACGTGCGTATTTCCAGGACGGCGGGGCTCAGAGTGACTATGAGGATTCTCCGGTTTCGTCCGCGGCGTCATCACGCGATTGACGCAACAAAGCCATGCCTTTGTCGATGTCAAGCGCCGTGCGTATCCCTTTCAGCGACATCCCGAGTTCGACCAGTGTAATCGCCACAGCGGGGCGCATCCCGACAAGCACCGTGGTGGCATCGAGCACTCGCGCCATGGCGGCAATGTGCCCTAGCGTGCGCCCAATGAACGAGTCGACGATTTCCAGCGCGGAAATGTCGATCAGCACACCCCGTGCATGAGTCTTCTCGATACGCGATGTCAGGTCGTCCTGGAGATTCAATACCAACTCATCGTGAAGCTCGACTTGGATAGAGACCAACAGAAAGTCACCCAGCTTGAGAACCGGAATTTGTTCCATGCCTAGTCGCCTGCTTTCACGCTACCCAGCTTGCCTACTGTCAAACCAACACGGCGCAGCGCGATCTTCAGCGCCTCCGCTAGCGTGGCCTTGGTCACGACATCGCCCAGATCCACGCCCAAATGAACGATGGTTTGCGCAATTTGCGGGCGAATGCCGCTGATGATGCACTCGGCGCCCATCAAGCGTGCGGCCGCCACAGTCTTGAGCAAGTGCTGGGCAACCAGCGTATCGACGGTGGGTACACCCGTAATATCGATGATCGCGATGGCTGCTTCGTTTTCCACGATCGAGTCGAGCAGGCTTTCCATCACGACCTGGGTTCGTTCGCTGTCGAGGGTGCCGATCAGCGGCAGTGCAACGATCGAATCCCACAATTTGACTACCGGCGTTGTCAGATCCAGCAACTCCTGCTGTTGCCGCTCGATAATCTGCTGCCGGCTTTTTTGATACTCGGAGACCGTGACGAGTCCAAGCTTGTCCAGTATTTGCGTCAGCTTCCAAAATTCCTCGTGTAGACGATCAGTGTCTTCGGCGGATTTGCGCAAACTGTCAAATAAGGGCTTTTTCAGCGAGAAAACAAAGGTTGCAGTGTCTTCTGAAGAAAACCCTTGAACTACGCGTTCGCGCGAAAGTTTCGCGAGGTGCGCGCGGACCTCATCCCACTCAGCACCAGCGATTTGCTCGGTGTAGTCATTCTTAACGGCCGTCGCAAACACCGACAGGAAGGCACGCGAAGATTCCTTGATTTCGGAATCGGACAATCCGCTCTGTTTTGTCCCCTCTGAAAGCTGCTCGCTGATCCAGCTTGCAAGAATTTCCGCTTCGTCTTTTACTAAAATGTCGGCCAAGCCAGCGCGTTTGCTCAATTCAATCTCCAAGTCTCTAATCAGGATTTTCGCAGGGACGATTATAGGTGACATTCAAGGGGGTACGTATCGTCTTGGAACAGTATCCTGACTTCGAGCGGCAGGGAGAAGCGTCTTAAGGTCCTCGCAAAGGCGTAGGGCTTTCAGGGTGCTTTCGTGTGCAACTAGCACGCCGCCACTCGACATAGCTCATGGATCCAGCGAGCAAACTCGTCGAGTCTTTGCACCTGCAATGACGTTTTGGCCTGTACCGAAAACGTTGTTACCTAATCCTTAAATATGAAAGCCTGCATCCGTTGAGCGGTGAGCGGATGACGTGATCAAAGTATGTAACTCGCAGGTTCGATAACTCGACAGGCCTGCGATGAAGTTTGCAACGAGATGAGATGCGTGTGCCCGACGCAATCACGTCGACCATGAAAGGCATGGCGTCACGCTCGAGATGGTGCCGACGTGAGCCGCGCTGTCGAATCTCTCCATGGCCCGACAAGCGCCTTCGGCGCGGGTAATGGACCGAAAAAAAAGCCCTCACGGGGAGTAATGCCGTTCAGTTAAGAGCTGAGCGGCATTTTCATTTTTGAAGCAGGAAGAGGTTGTAAACAACGCGTCGAGATGTTAACTTTTCAGCGCGATGCTCTCAGCCCACCTTACCTATCTGATCGAAGCGCAAGAGCCGCTAGCCGAGCTGAGCCGGCTGGCTGAGCATCTGCCTTATGAATGGATCGAACGGGCGGTCCAGGCAACGGGCACAGTGAGCATCCGGCGCCGCCGCCTGCCCGCGAAACAAGTGGTGTGGCTGGTAATCGCGCTGGCGATGTACCGGCAC
>NZ_JBLKRU010000041.1:0-63085 GCF_047608185.1 Caballeronia eucalypticola | reverse complement strand
TTGTTGCTCATGCTTTTGACTCGTCTGCTTAATGCCTGCCACCATTTCCCTGGCTTCGTCTACGGTACCGCGCGCTTGTGCATGCATAGCAATACTATCGAGATCGATGTGCGCCCGCGCAAAGGCTCCAGAGCGTGCTGCTCAGGATGCCATCAACCCGCCAGGGGCTACGACCAACTGCCCCAACGCCGCTTCGAGTTCATCCCGATCTGGGGCTTTGCGGTGTTTTTACTGTACAGCATGAGGCGCGTGGAATGCAGGCGATGTGGGGTCAAGGTAGAGGAGGTGCCCTGGGCAATGGGCAAGCACCAGTTGACCAGGGCGTACATGCTGTACTTGGCGCACTGGGCGCGCAAGCTTTCATGGAAGGACACGGCACAGTCCTTCCACACCAGTTGGGAGAAGGTCCAACAGGCCGTGGCCTATGTCGTGCAATGGGGTCTGGAGCATCGCGAGCTGGGGCATATCCGGGCCATCGGCGTGGACGAAATCGCCTACGGTCGTGGTCATGAGTATCTGACACTGGTCTACCAGATCGAGGCGGGCTGCACGCGCCTGCTCTGGGTGGGCGAGAAGCGCACCAAAGAAGCGTTCCAGAAGTTCTTCGATATGATCGGCACGGAACTGGCGCAGGGCATCGAGTTTGTGTGTTCGGACATGTGGAAACCCTATCTGGACATGATCAAACTGCATTGCACAGGGGCGCTGAACATTCTGGACCGCTTTCACATCGTCGCTAAACTCAATCTTGCCATCGACGAGGTCCGTGCGGGCGAAGCACGCCAACTGGTCAAGGACGGCTACGAGCCGGTGCTTAAGAAGTCGCGCTGGTGTCTGCTCAAGCGCCCGGGGAACCTGACCGACTCCCAGCGCATCAAGCTGCGTGAGGTGCTGCGCTATAACCTCAAGAGCGTACGGGCCTACCTCTTCAAAGAATACTTCCAGCAATTCTGGGACTACGAGTCACCCGCATGGGCAGGCAAATTCCTGGATCAGTGGTGCAGCGAGGTCATGCGCTCGCGCATCGACCCGCTCAAGAAATTCGCTCGCACAGTACGCACCCATCGAGAGCTGTTGCTCAACTATTTCCGGGCGCGAAAGGCGTTCTCCAGTGGCATCGTTGAGGGACTGAACAACAAAGCCAAAGTCACTATGAGAAAAGCCTATGGATATCGCACCTTCAAAATGACGGAACTCTCGCTATATCACGTACTTGGCAAACTTCCTGAGCCAGAACTCGCCCATAGATTTTACTGACGGACCAAAAGAAAAGACCCTGGCTCTGAACGCATCCAATGGCGCCTAGCTATTCGCTTTAGGCACTGGCGGTACGGGCAGGAGTATCTCCGAGGCGACTTTCCAATCCTGACCGACTTTTATCCAGTTAATTAGCACTAGAAAGGGCTTTGGCGTTCCATCCTGACCCGCGTAGGAAACCGTGATATTCACTGGCGCATAAGATTGCGCTACGTCCGGCGTCAAGCCTACAACCTTCACCTTCGAGTAATCCGGCTGGAGGACGACCGGGCCGGACGTGCCAATATCGTGCAGCTTCTGATCGATCGCTTCGTTACCCCAGAAACCCGCCCAGTTTCCTTCAGATGGAATCGCGCTTTTGGCAACGAGAAGGGCTGAAGGGGATTGCCAGAACATCTCATGCAGAGCCTTGAAATCATGGCGATTTGCCAGTTGTATGAGCTCGCTGAATTTTGATCGAATCGTGTCCAGGCTCTGAGCGTCCACTGGATCCTTGTAAGCATCGGGCGCAGCTGCGAGGGCTCCCACGGAGAAAGTCAGGGCGGCTGCACCAGCCAATAACAGCTTGTACATGGTCAGTATCCAGTGTGGAATCGATGGCATCGTCTTGGTAACGGGGCGATCTTACACCGGCCTTCTTTGCCATGCTTGCCACGCCCGGGCGCGAGCTTGGCGAACGATGCCGCCTTGCTAACTCGTACTCGTCAAAGCGACAATAAAGTCGAGAAATATCCTTGTCTTGGCCGGCACGTGTTGCCGTGATGGATGGTACGCATAGAGCGGGAAGCGCTCATCCGGCCAGTCTGGAAACAGGTTGACCAGCCGACCCTCCCGGATCAGGTGCTCGGCTCCTAGAAGTAGCATCTGCGCGACGCCGGAACCGGCCAGACACGCGTTGAGAAGTGCGCTCGGGTCATTTACCGTGAGTCGTCCATTCGTTTCGACGACCAGCTTTTTGCGCTTGCGATGAAACTCCCACGGATACGGCTTTCCGGTTTCCGGGTTGCGGAATTCGAGGCATCGGTGCCCCTCGCGCTCCAGCTCTTGAGGCTCGGTTGGGCGCCCCCGGCGGGCGAGGTAAGAGGGCGATGCGACCGTGACAATCGCGGTATCGAGGAGCTTGCGTGCAATCAGACTGGATGAACGAGGTTCGCCAAATCGCAAGGCCAGATCGAAACCGTCCACGACGAGGTCACCAAGCTGATCTCGTGCAATGAACTCGAGTTCAAGTTCAGGATGCGCGTCCATGAATTCGTCGAGCTTCGGGCCTAGAATGATGCGCGAAAAAACCGGATCAAGATTGATCCGCAGCTTTCCGCGCACGGTCGTCGCGCCACCTGTCGCGGCAGCGGCCGCTTCCTCCATTCCCCTCAGATGCGGCATGACCTGCTCGTAGAACCGTCGGCCCTCTTCAGTAAGCGAAACGGCGCGGGTCGTCCGATTGAAGAGCCGTGTTTTCAGCCGCCTTTCGAGTCGGGCGATTGCCCGGCTAACCCCGGGTGGCGACATACCCACCAATTCGGACGCGGCGGCGAACGTGCCCGCATCGACGACAGCAGCAAATACGCTAATTCCGCTAGAGAGATTCTCGCTGGACGATCTCATAGATGCTGCATCCAAGTCATTTCATGGTCGGGCGATGTTCTGTCGATCGCCAACATAGCACGCGGGACGACTTCACCTTGCAGCCGCGGCGCGCGCGGCGACCGAGCACAACCGGCAAGCCGATGGATCCGTTCGGCCGGTTCCATTCGAGATCAATGAGCGGCCCGAGTTTTTATAGGCGGTGCGTTCAGCATGCGGTGCCATTACATGGCAGTCCTGCAGATACTTATGAACGGCGAGATGTATCGCGGCGAGCGGCTCCTTCGCGCGGACACCATCGCGACGATGTTCCAGGATCTGATCGGATATCTTCAGCCTGCGCGCTTACCAATGATCGAGGGCATGTGTCTTTATGCGAGAGGGGGGGTTCTGCCTGGTCTTGGACTTGGCGTTGCCTCGAAACCGGCACACGAAAAACCGCGCACGTTATCGGGCGACTCCGGTTCGCCAAAAACAAAACCCCGCAGGCTCAAGGCGTACGGGGTTTTCTTTTACTACGCTAACTGTCTTACTGACTACTTGTTGGTGCCCAAGAGAGGACTCGAACCTCCACACCTTGCGGCGCATGGACCTGAACCATGTGCGTCTACCAATTCCGCCACCTGGGCCTACCGATACAACCAAGAGTGCTATTTTAGCGAACGATTCAAACCTGTCAATGGCCGCGTAGGAAATGAATCGAAAGGAGAGGAAAAACTGCGTCGATCAACCTGCTTGATAGCCCGCCTGATAGTGATGCCGCATGAAAAACCGGTCGAGTTCGCGGTCTTCCGGCCGTCGGCCCGTAAAGACCTCGACGTACTCGGCAATGCGCATCATGCGCACCGACAACTCCTCCTCGCTTTTCATCGATATATAGCCCATCTGCGTCAGGTAGATTGCTCTCGCGCGCACATCGGCGGAGATGGGTTCGTATTCGTAACGCTCGAATAATTGCGTGAGCGCGGCAAGGCGAAGCTGGTCCGCCACCTGGATCTCGCCGGCAATCTCAGGCGACTGCAGCGCCCAGCTCCGGATAGCGGCTTCAAACCGCGAATCGAAGATCTGGTCGTCGAGCCAGCAATCAAACACGTTCAGCACCGCTTCGCAGATTGTTTCGGCGTAGGCCTCGGTCTGCTTGACCCAGTTGCCCGTGTTCTTGGCCCGCCAGCGCTCCAGCAGCGCGGCCAGCAACTCCTCGCGGTCCTTGAAAAACCAGTAGAAGCTGGTCCTCGATAGATTCAGCTTCTTGGCCAACGGGAGGATGCGCACGGAATCGACGCCGGCGTCGCGCAGGCTGTCGTAGGCGACCTCAAGCCACGCTTCGGGCGACCCTCTTCCCGCATCGGCAGTCGGTTGATCCATAGGTAAAAAATTCCTTAAAGCACGAGTGATCGCCGGATCGCAGAGCGAAGGTCCACAACGAAAACGAAAGCGCCGCCATTTTGGCGTGTCGGCCGGTCCGGGTCAAAGCGCTTTGTTTTGTTCCCGCACCCCGCAGCCCGACTTGGCGCAGATCCGCAATCACGCAGTCTAATGTTCATTGTAGTCGAGATACTTGACACAGGTGTACGGAGTGAATAATCTTGTTTGCGTCCCCCAAACAAAATCGTCAAAAGGCCACGCCATGTCGTCAAACGACCCGCTCCTTCAGCCTTACACCATCAAACATCTGACGTTCCGCAATCGCATCATGACCACGTCGCACGAGCCGGCGTACGCGGAGGACGGCATGCCGAAGGAGCAGTACCGCGCGTATCACGTCGAGCGCGCGAAGGCGGGGATCGCGCTCACCATGACTGCCGGCTCGGCGGCGGTATCGAAGGACAGCCCACCGGTCTTCAACAACGTGCTCGCGTACAAGGACGAGGTCGTGCACTGGATGAAGGATCTCGCCGATGAATGCCACGAGCACGGCGCAGCGGTCATGATCCAGTTGACACACCTCGGACGGCGCACGCGTTGGGACAAGGGCGACTGGCTTCCGGCCGTGTCTCCCTCGCACAACCGGGAGCCGGCGCATCGCTCCTTTCCGAAGAAACTCGAGGACTGGGACATCGAGCGCATCATCAAGGACTATGCGGACGCCGCGGAGCGAATGAAAGCGGCCGGGCTCGACGGGCTCGAGCTGGAAGCCTACGGACACCTGATGGATCAGTTCTGGTCGCCGCTCACGAATACGCTCGATGCACCCTATGGCGGCTCGCTGGACAACCGGATGAAATTCACCTTCGACGTCCTGACGGCCATGCGCAAGCGAGTGGGCCCGGACTTCCTGCTCGGCATCCGATACACCGCCGACGAGATTATTGAAGGCGGCCTCACGAAAGAGGACGGGCTGTATATATCGAAGAAGCTGAAGGACAGCGGCCTTGTCGATTTCCTCAATGTGATCCGTGGGCATCT
This sequence comes from Caballeronia eucalypticola, assembly GCF_047608185.1. Taxonomy (NCBI): domain Bacteria; kingdom Pseudomonadati; phylum Pseudomonadota; class Betaproteobacteria; order Burkholderiales; family Burkholderiaceae; genus Caballeronia; species Caballeronia eucalypticola. Next base: position 57,838 of record NZ_JBLKRU010000041.1, on the reverse strand, counting down.
AGAAACCGATGCCGGATTGACCGACATCATCCCGATCCAGGGCATGAAAAGCGCGCCTCATCTGGACTTTGCCGGTGAGATCAAGAAGGCGACCGAGTTCCCCACCTTTCACGCAGCGCGAATCCAGGACGTGCCCACGGCCCGGCATGCAATCGAGTCAGGCAAGATCGACATGGTCGGCATGACGCGCGCGCACATGACAGACCCGCACATTGTGCGCAAGATTATCGAGCGCCGCGAAGACGACATTCGACCGTGCGTTGGCGCGAACTATTGTCTCGATCGAATCTATCAGGGTGGCGCGGCGTACTGTATCCACAATGCCGCCACGGGCCGCGAAACCACCATGCCGCACGACATAAAACGTGCGCCGGTCAGGCGCAAAGTAGTGATTGTCGGGTCCGGTCCTGCGGGACTCGAGGCCGCCCGCGTGGCCGGTGAGCGAGGACATGAGGTCGTCGTGCTGGAGGCGACGAACCACCCCGGCGGCCAGATCCGCCTGACCGCGCAGAACGCGCGGCGCAAGGAGATGATCGGCATCATCGACTGGCGGATGTCCCAATGTGAGCGACTTGGCGTGACGTTCAAGTTCAACACGTGGGCGGAGTCGGCGACCGTGCAAGCTGAAAACCCGGATGTGGTGATCGTGGCAACCGGGGGAATGCCCCGCACCGACGTTTTGCGCGAAGGAAACGAGCTGGTGGTATCGACATGGGACATCATCTCCGGCGACGTCAAGCCCGGCGCGAACGTCCTGATCTTCGACGACGCCGGTGACCATGCAGCGCTGCAAGCTGCCGAGGTGATCGCGCAAGCCGGAGGGAAGGTCGAGATCATGACGCCGGATCGCTCGTTCTCGCCCGAAGTGATGAGCATGAACCTCGTTCCATATATGCGATCGCTTCAGACGCTGGACGTGACGTTCACTGTGACCTACAGGCTCGCTTCGGTGCATCGTGACGATAACGGCCTTGTCGCGGTCGTGGGCAGCGATTATGGCGGCGTCCGCAAGGAGCGACGTCACGATCAGGTCGTGGTGAATCACGGAACGATTCCCATGGACGATTTGTATTTCGAACTAAAGCCGATGTCGAGCAACCTCGGCGCCCTCGACTACGACGATCTTATTGGTGGGACGAAACAGTCACGCAAGTCCAACCCGGAAGGCGCCTTCCAGCTTTTCCGTATAGGCGATGCGGTGTCCGCACGCAACACGCATGCGGCCATCTACGACGCGCTTCGTCTGGTCAAGGACCTGTAGCTGAGACGGCGGTTTCGTCAAGGTTTTAACCGGCTTTTATAGTGATATGGATAACTAATGAAGATTGGTTATCGTGGAGTCGTGCGTAAGCTGCGGGCGCGTCAAGCTATTACGCAAACGCTTCAAAACCCGGCTAGTCACACCGCGCTAAATCGGCGTTTTTGATACCTTGACATATGGTTCCACGTGGGACTAATCTGAAATCATCGGTGATCGGACAACAAGTCGATAGAGGATGGACGTAACCATGGATCGTGATGCGAGCCTTCCCGGCCGGACCTTGCAACGTCCTCGCGATGGTCGTGAGTATCGAGAGGATCAGGCCGTCAAGGGGCATCGGATCGCGCCTGTCGACCGGACGCTGATTGAACGGTTTGAGGGCATCGACCGGCGCTCGCTTCGCGCATATCGTCTCGAAAGAATTCGCGCGCAACTGCGTTCGAATGATTACGGCGGGATACTTCTGGCGGATCCGTTGAACATCCGTTACGCCACCGACACGAACAATCTAGGGCTTTGGGTCATGCATTCCCCGAGTCGTTATGTGTATATCGCTACAGACGGACCGGTGATCCTGTTTGACTTCACTAGCAGCCAACACAACAGCGAAGGCATTGAAACCATCGACGAGATACGTCCAGCCATTCCTTGGCTGTATTTTCTTGCCGGTCCGAGAGTCGAGGAAAAGGCTACGTTATGGGCCAGGGAAGTGGCCGATCTGGTTTTCACCTATGGCGCCGGTAATCGAAGGTTAGCGGTTGATCGCTGCGATCCCTGGGGCGCGGAGCGCCTCAAGGCACATGGCATCGAATTGTTCGACGCGCAGCCGCTTACGGAGCAAGCGCGGCTGATCAAGTCGCCGGAGGAGATCGCGCAGCACGAGGTGTCCATGGCCGTATGCGATCTGGGTATATCGCGCATGGTCGAGTCGCTTCATGCCGGTGTGACCGAGAACCAGTTGTGGAGCATCCTGCATGAGACGAACATCGCACATGGTGGGGAGTGGGCCGAAAGCCGCTTGCTGAATTCGGGGCCGCGCACCAACCCATGGTTCCAGGATGCAACGAACAGGGTGATCGAAGCGGGTGACATGGTTTGCTTCGACACGGATATGGTCGGGCCGGGCGGCTACCTGTCCGACATCTCCCGAAGTTTTGTTTGTCCAGGTCGGACCATGTCAGCAAGGCAGGGAAATCTTCTTGGCTTCGCGGAAGACCAGATCATGCACAACGTGGGTCTGCTTCGCGCGGGACTGTCGTTCCGCGAATTCGCCGAACAATGCTGGCCGGTTCCGGAGCGTTATGTGCATAACCGATACATGATGATGCTTCACGGCGTCGGGCTGGTGGATGAATATCCGAGTGTCGCCTATGCCGTCGACTTCGATGCATGGGGATACGACGGAACCTTCCAGGAAAACATGGTTGTGTCGGTGGAGAGTTATATCGGCGAGCAGGGCGGTAAAGAGGGCGTCAAGCTTGAAGAGCAAGTGCTGATAACAGCGAACGGGTCAGTTGTCCTCTCGCAAAGTCCGCTTCTTGGTCGTCAATACTCGTCATGAGCGAAGCCCTTCCTCGCGTGATTGATGCCGACGCGGTGCTGGCCCGGGCTTCCCCAATTGCACTGATCGATGCAATGGAAATGAAGCATCTGGAGGGATACGAAACCGTTGGGCGACTTCATACGGCAAGCTTGAGGGATGATCGGCCGAGTGCCGAGTTGCTCGTCTGGGTAGGGGCACGACCGGACGGATCGATGGGCGCAAAACTCGTCTCGATCTCCCCCGATAACGGTCAATTGAATGAGCCTTCGCCTACGTATCATTCGGCGTTCGCATTGGTCGACCGGCTGGATGGGCGCTTCAGGTCTTTCATAGTGGGTGAAAGCTTTACCCGATGCAAGACTGCGGCTGATTCGGCACTCGCGGCGCGGTACCTCGCTCCGGTCAGCCCGATGAAACTGGTCGTGCTCGGCGCTGGCGCTCAGGCCAGGACTCATCTGACTTACCTGCACGCGGTTTGCCCGACCATCGAACGGATTGCCGTATGGAACCGGAACCGAGATCGCGCAGAACAGTTGATAGCGGAGCGTTTTCTGCCCGTCGATTTTCATGTGTCGAATGACCTCGAGGCAAGTGTTGCGGACGCTGACATCGTGGTGTGTCTAACCTCGTCCTCTACACCCGTGCTCGATGGCAAGTGGCTTAAGCCCGGGTGCCATGTCGATCTTGTCGGCGGTTTCACCCCGGACATGCGCGAGACGAACGACACCGCCATTCTCCGGTCGAGCATATTTGTGGACCATCTGGGGCTCACGGCCGAGCATTGTGGCGACATAGTTCAACCGCTGAAGAATGGAACCATCACGCTGTCGGACATACGAGGAGACCTCTTTGATTTGTGCAGGAAGGAGATTCCGGGACGGCACGACCCGCAGGAAATTACCCTGTTCAAAAATGGTGGCGGCGGTCATCTGGATCTAATGGTGGCGGAATGGTTGACTGACTCCTTTCATTGAGAGTCGGGAGCGCATGGCCCGCTGTCAGTCTAGATGGGGCCTGTATATGGCTTCGCCCGGTTGTTGAATTGAAGGATAAGAAAATATGGTTAGTACAGTTGAGGATAGTCAGGAAACGGAACTGAAGGCATCCGATAGCGCGATTAATACTCAAGACGTGTTCGCCGCGGTCGTCACGAACGGGCCGATCAGCGACGCATGGCGCTTCACGCTCTGGTCGAACTACTACACCGAGCCATGCTTTACAGCGATGAGTCGTGACTTCGACGTCGGCCGTGACGAGTTTAATGTGCTGAGCTGCCTGAGTTCCTATGGTCCGATGGCAGCCAAGACAATTTGCGACGTGACCGGCCGTCCAAAAAACAGTATCAGCCGTGCGGTGACGCGACTCAGCGAAAGAAAAATGATTCGGCGCAAGATCAATCCGCTTGACCGGCGTGAGAGCTCACTCATCCTGAACGAGAGCGGGCGGAAGCTCTACGAACGTGTGGTGCCGGTTGCTATCGAGAGGCAGTCGGCCATGCTGAGCGGGTTGAGCTCATCGGAGCGCGCATTGCTCGATCAAGTGCTGAACAAGCTGATGCAGTTTCGCCATGAGTGGTGAAGGCGTGGAGCGAAGCCCACGAAGAGCCCACGAACAGTTGATTCAATTTGTGCACTACATGGTGCGAAAGCATCACTTGAGGTCTGTTTTTTGGCTTAGTCAAATGGTCTGGCCGTGCATCTATATAAGCCCCAGGCGACCGCGACCGGTTTCGCACGAAGTTCACGGAGTGAGTTCCATGAATAGTATTGCTTCTCCCTTTCTAGAGTCCGGGCCGGCCGCCTCGCAGCGCGCGGGGCTAACGGGCGAGCCGATACTTTGCGTTGAATCGGTGAGCAAGACATACGGCACGCACAGGGTCCTTGCGAACATCAGCTTTCAGATGCAAGTCGGCGAGGTCATCGCGATCATTGGCCCCAGCGGTTCCGGAAAAAGCACATTGCTTCGGTGTATCAATCAACTCGAGCCGCCGAACGAAGGCAAGGTGACAATCGGAGGCGTAACGATCGACGCTGGGAGCCCAGTCTCCCGACGGGACCTAGTCGCATTGCGCCGGAAGATCGGCATGGTTTTTCAGTCCTTCAACCTGTTTCCCCACCTCTCCGTGCTGCGCAACGTCAGTCTTGCGCAGGAACGCACCATGGGCCGCTCCAGAAAAGAGGCGGACGCAAGATCAATGGACCTTCTCGCCCGCGTTGGTCTGGCAGGCAAAGCGGGCCAGTATCCCGCGCGGTGTTCCGGCGGGCAGCAACAGCGGATCGCGATTGCGCGCGCGTTGGCTCTGGAGCCGGAAATCATGTTGTTCGACGAACCCACTTCCGCACTGGACCCGGAGTTAGGCCTCGAGGTGCTGGCCGTCATGAAGGAGCTTGCTGTATCGGGCATGACGATGATCGTCGTCACTCACGAGATGCATTTTGCAGAGAACGTTTCGGATCGCGTGATCCTGATGGCTGAAGGTCACATACTCGAGGAAGGACCCAGTGCCGAGATCATGCGCGCTCCCAAGACCGAACGCGCGGCCAAATTCCTTAGCGCAGTGAGGGACCGGTAATGATCATGGATCTCACCGCAATCCTGAAGGGCGTGCCGTGGACAATCGCGCTCACCCTTGCGTCGTTCATTCTGGGCGCGCTGCTCGGATTGCCGCTTTGCGCAATGCGCCTTTCGACTACCGGCTGGTTGCGGCTTACGTCGACGGCAATTGTTGTGTCCTGCCGGTCAATTCCACCCATCGTCTGGCTCTTCTTTGTGTTCTTTGGCATTGGCAACGGCCTCATAGCCATGAGCCCGTTTACTGCCGCGGTGGTGGGCCTCGGCTTGGTGACCGCCGCCAACATGTCCGAGATCTATCGAGGCGCGCTGACCGCTATTCACCCGGGACAATTCGAAGCGGCGAAGGTGTTGAACCTGACGCGGAGCCAGCAGTTTCGCGACGTCGTTCTGCCGCAGTTGACGAGGATCGCATTACCGTCCGGTGCTACCTATCTTATCGGCCTGCTAAAGGACTCAGCCGTCGCGTCGACCATCGGCGTGACTGATCTGGCCTACCAGTCGTATCACATTTCTCAACAGACTTTTCGCGGGCTGAGCGTCTACGCGGCCGCGGCGCTTCTTTACATCCTCCTGAGTTTGCCGATCGCGTGGCTGTCGCGCTGGGCCGATGTTCAATTGCGTTCGAGGGTATCGAGATGATGGAGCTTCTCAACCTTTGGAAGGGCTGGCTTCCGGAGCTCATTGACGGTTATGGCCTCTCGCTCGAAGTGACCGCCCTAAGCCTCGCGATAGGCATTCCGTTAGGGCTCGTACTCGCGCTTGCGGTGCCGGCCAAGTCGAAGGCGATCAGGTTCCCCGCGTTGACGTTCGTTGAAATCGGCAGAGGAGCGCCCGTTCTTATCCTGCTCCAGTTCGTCTATTTCGGCTTGCCGACGGCGGGCCTTACGTTGTCATCGTTCGCGTCGGCAGTGGTTGCGCTCGCGTGCTGCACCGGCGCCTATACCAGCGAGATCATCCGCGCGGGATTCGAAGCCGTCCCGTATGGGCAGAAAGAGGCTGCGTTAGTGATCGGACTCAACGGCCTCGACGCACTGCGCTTCGTGATCGTTCCTCAAGGTCTTAGGGTTGCGCTTCCCGCGCTACTCGGGTTTTCGATAATGATGCTTCAGGCAACGTCGCTCTGCTTCACGATCGCGCTTCCTGAACTGGTCAGCCGGGCATCGAATATCGGGTCCACGACGTTTGAATACATGCCGGTCCTGATCCTTGCCGGCTTGATGTTCGCTGTCATCTGCATTCCCGCAACGCTGTTTGTTTCCGTACTTGAACGAAGATTGGGACGTCATGCCGTTCGATAGATTCGCTCCGTCTTTGCCGCTTAGCTGCCCGTGAATATCCCTCCACTGAAGCCACGATAGGAAAACGACATGAAAACGTCCGAACAATTCTTCAGGAGACTCTGCGCCGGCCTCCTTTTGTCCTGCGTCACCTATTCCGCCTTCGCGGATCAGTGCAAGCCCGCTCATACGTTTCCGACCATTACGTCCGGCACTTTATCGGTGGCAGCATGGGTATTTCCTCCGTATTCGATTCCGGCGGGCAGCACGGATATTGGTGGCGTTGACGGCGATATCGTCAAGCTCATCGCGGCGAAGGAATGCCTGAAGCTTTCGATCAGCACGGTGGATCCGGCTGCCGTCATTCAGTCGGTCGTGTCGGGGAAAGCGGATATAGGAATGGGCGACTGGTACCGGACGGCTGACCGCGCGAAGGTCCTTGGGCTTAGCGGCCCGATGTACCTCGATCAGATGGGCGTCATCTCCAAGGACGGTATCGACACCATCGCCGGTTTGCAGGGCAAGCGCGTGGGATCGGTTCAGGGTTATCTCTGGACGGGCGATCTCCAGAAGGTACTCGGCAGTTCGCTGACCCTCTATCCTAATCCGGTCGCCATGGCGCAGGATCTGGCGGCTGGCCGGATTGACGTCGGGACGGACAGCTTCGCTGTTGCGCAATACGATCAGAAGACGGGGGGTTATGTTTCCATCAAGATCATGCCGGTGAAGCCGGACCCCAGGGTCCCGGCATCGGTTCAGCCGGGCCAGACCGCATTTCCGTACACGAAGTCGAATCAGGCCCTGGGCGATGCGCTGAGCGCGGACATTGCTGAGCTGCACAAGTCTGGCGATATCGCGCGAATCCTGAAGGCGCATGGTCTGGAGCCCTCAGCAGCCGATGTCGGTCAACCGCGGCTGGTTCAGTGACCCATGCCCCGTACTGAGGAGAGGCAATGATCAACACAGGCATGCGAGTCGCGTTGGGTCCCGATGTGAAGGGCTCGCATTTTCTCGATGCGACTGCCCTTCAGTGGCAGCCATCGGATACGCCGGGATTCGATATTGTGACGTTGTTCGAGAATTCTTCGACCGGCGAGTCCACTGTTTTGATGCGGGTTGAAGCCGGTGCGAGAGCGGGGTTGCACAGTCATGATTTGCTAGAGGAGATCTACGTGCTCGACGGTGAATTTTCGGATGAAGACCGTACTTACTTGCGTGGGCAGTATTGCGTGCGTTCGCCGGGCACGCAGCATACCGCTGTTTCAGAACAGGGATGCATAGTTATGCTGATCTATCGGAATACTGCGGCAGCGTTGATCTAATCATGCCGATACCGGACTCATCCATGGCTGGTCTTGGCGTAATCGGAACGGGACAATTCGCTTCGTATTTTATTACGGCGCTGCGTCGAGGTGGGTACGACGGTAAGGTCTTGCTCTCGCCGCGCAATGCCGGGATCGCCAGCACGCTGGCGCGAAATCGGCATTGCGTGGTGGCTGCGTCAGCCGAAGAGGTGTTGGCGGGCGCCGACGTGATCCTCCTGAGCGTGAGGCCGGAACAGGCTAAGACGGCGTTGGCGAATTTGCGTTGGGAGCGTCGGCACATCGTCCTTTCCGCAATGGCAGGTATCCGCCTCGACGAGCTTCGCGCCATGCTGCCGGAAGTGGAGGGCGTGCATCTCATCATGCCGGGCAGTTACATCGAAATAGCGCCGGGTCCTATCCCGCTTTATCCGCTAGCGCCGCGACTCATGCCGTTGCTCTCTTGTGCTGGCAATGTCGTTGCGTTGCCAAGTGAGGCTGCGTTTAACGCGGCAATAATTTCCGTATGCGCGTCGACTTGGATATACGACCTTGCTCACGCGCTTGCGGTTGAACTCGAGCGGCATGGGCTTGAGCCCGACGCTGCTCGTGCGCTGACCCTCGGTAATATCGCGGGGCCGGCCAGCTTTGCCTTGGGCAAGCCGGAGAAGGGTCTTCTTGAACTCTCTGCGGGCATTGCGACCGAGCGGACATTTACCAAGACCGGACTCGATTATTTGAAGGCAGGTCACTTCGACGCCCCATGGAAAGAAGCCATTGCACAGCTTGCGGAAATGCTAAACCTACCCGCGTGACGGCTCTGGTGCTAGGGTATCAATCTGCAGCTGCTTGAGGGTATGTGAAGACGGCTTAAGGGAAATATGCAAAAGGAACGACTCGCAAACGCGAGTCGTCGGGTTACAACCATGTGGAGTGAGTCGTGAGTTCTAAGGTCGTTATAGTTGGCGGCGGGGTCATTGGAAGTTCCATCGCCTATTTTCTGCGTGCTTCGGATCCGACGGTTGACGTGACCGTCATCGAGCGCGACCCGAGCTATGCGAAGTCGTCGTCGGCACTGTCGGCCGCATCGATCCGGCAGCAATTCTCCACGCCGCTTTCCATTCAAATGTCGTTGTACGGCATCGATTTTCTTCGCGGTATTGGGGACATTCTTGAAGTCGACGGGTTCAAGCCGGCAATTGATCTTCACGAAGGAGGTTATCTTTTCCTTGCTAGCCAGGCAGGCGACGCAACGCTTCGTGAAAACCACGCGTTGCAGAGGAAGCTTGGCGCGGACATCACGCTGATGGCGCAAGACGCGTTGCGCGCGAAGTTTCCCTGGCTGAATGTCGAGGACCTCGTTGCCGGCGCGTTTGGCGAGAGCGGAGAAGGGTGGTTCGACGGCTATGGCCTTGTGCAGGCACTTCGCAAGAAGGCACAGTCGCTCGGCGCACGCTACGTGGCGGCGGACGTGACAGGACTGGTGCGGGACGGCCGGCGCGTCACGCATGCGGTGGCGAGCAATGGCGAGCGTTATGCCTGCGATACGGTGGTTAATGCAGCGGGTGCCTGGGCACGCAAGGTATCGGAAATGTTGGGTATCGACATCCCTGTTTTTGCGCGGCGGCGGAGCATCTTTAATGTGTCGTCGCCTGCGCGATTGGAACACTGCCCTTTGCTGATCGATCCGACCGGGGTCTATTTTCGCCCAGAGGGGAGGACCTATATTTGCGGTACGTCGCCGACCGCGGATAATGACCCGGATGACCTGCCGCTGGACGAAGTCGACCACGCGATCTTCGACGATGTCATCTGGCCGACGCTCGCACATCGTGTTCCGGAATTCGAAGCTCTGCGCGTTGAAAACTGCTGGTCGGGCTATTACGAGTACAACGTGCTCGACCAGAATGCGATTATTGGCTATCACCCGGACATCGAGAATTGTGTCTTCGCAAATGGCTTCAGCGGTCACGGACTACAGCAAGGACCGGCGACCGGGCGTGGCGTGAGCGAGTTGATCCTGTCCGGAAAATACACTTCGCTCGACCTGTCGTCGCTGAGCTGGGAGCGGGTACTGGAATGCCGTCCGATCGTTGAAAAGAACGTCGTTTAGCGCGATGCGTTTCGGATTTCAATGGATCGAATTAACGAAGCGAGTCGCGGCTAAATCTTTATTGTGACCAGCATAGAGGTTAATATTCAGTGGTCAGGCAGCGTTGGCCGCGTCAAACTCGACCTAATTGATTTCGGAAAATATGGAAACGGTAATGCCTGGTTTGAAGGAACTACTGGCGCAGCGCGAAGCGCTTCAGCGGGAATTGGAGCAGGCGCGGGAGCAGGAAGCAGATCGCGCGCTGCGCGAGATCGTCGCGAAAATGACGGAATATAAAATCTCCCTGCAGGAGCTGATCGGTACCAAGGCTCATGCCCGGTTGATCCCGCCGGTCCCGAACGCCAAGTACCGCGACCCGGCTACCGGGGCGACATGGAGCGGCCGGGGACGGACGCCGCAATGGATTGCAGACAAGAACCGCGACGATTTCCTGATTCAGCCGTCGCTGTTTCGGGGTCAGTGAGAGTTTTCAGCGACGATTTTCACTGAAGTTTCAGCGAAGGCCACGTCCGAAAAGACGCCGGCCTTCAGCTCTGCTTTGGCGGTGCGAAACATTGGTACAGGATGCCGTTAATCCAATGCAGGCGATTCCTGTCCTAACGGTGCAGCTACATCACGACGCGTCTCGTCCTTCTTTTCTCCTGCAACTTCTCCGTGGTCTGAGCGAACACGTCCAAGCAGTACAAATACCAATACCGCGGCACCCAAGGTCAGGATAATCGCAACCCAAAGCAGCTTCTTGAACGCGAGATCATAGGCGAGCAGCAAGTGCGCGTGATCGAAACCCGAAAGGATTGCCCCAGCTTTCGCCAGCGTTCCAGCGGCAAGTTGCGCCGCGCCTGACGCCAGGGTGTCCGGATTCTGATCCGGCCTGATGTCAGTCAGGGTTTGCCGGGCGAAGAACGCCAGCAACGAACCTACAATGGCCATGGCGGTGCTATCGATCGAAACGCGCAACGCGCCAAAGATACCAACGGCCATTCCGGCTTTATCGCTAGGGACGACGCTGACCGCGAGGTTATCCATCAAGCCCCACGGAATAGCAGCACCCAGGCCAATCAGAAGCAGATCCACTCGCATCAAAATGCCATGATCTCCTAGCGGCACCTGGGCGAGCAGAAAGAGCCCCCCGACCGAGATGAGCATGCCTATGCCCGAAAGAATGCCAACCGGAATAAATCGGGTGAGCATTGCCGAAAGGAACGGGACGATGAGCAGCGGCGCGGAAAAATACAGCATCAGTATCCCGGCATCGAGGGCATTGAGCCCTTCAATCCCGATAAAACGCAGCGGCAGAATCACGAGCAACGCAATATAGGAATATGCAGTCGCGAGCGGCAGAAGCTGCGCGCCCACGAAGCGCGGATAGCGGAAAAGGCTGAGATCAAGCATGGGATTCAAGACTTTCGTCTCGATCACAACAAAAACGACCAGTACCACACCGCTCGCCAAAAAGAGTCCCAGGACAAGCGGGCCAGTCCATCCATGCACCGGGGCTTCGACCACTGCAAAGGTGAAGAGCGTCAGCATGAGGGTGAAGGTGCCGGCGCCTGCCCAGTCGAGACCATGCGCCGATGGATTCTTGCTGTCCGTCATGTAGAAAATGCACAAGATCAGTGCGATAAAACTGATCACCGCGCTGCTGAGGAAGACCGCATGCCAGTTAAAGAGGGCGATCAGAATGCCGGCCAGCGTCGGGCCGAAGGCAAGGCCTGCGCCAAACGCGATGCCGATAAGGCTGAAAATCCTGACACGCGCCGCGCCTTCAAATTCCTGTGCCAGCATTGACACGCCACCGGCATAGGCACAAGCAGCCGCAAGGCCATGCGGGACGCGAAGGAAATCGAGCCACAAGACGCTTGGCGCGAGCGGCATCACAAGCGAAACGAGCGTCATGACGAACATGCCGATGAAGAAGATTTTCTTGCGGCCATAGTGATCGGCAAGCGCACCCGCCACCATCAGCGTGCTGCCGCAGGCGAGCATGAAGGCGTTGGTGATCCAGGACAGCGCAACGGTCCCGCCCGGAAGGTCCCGGCCGATGAAGGTTTGAGCGGCAGGTCCCGCCGACAGACTTAAAGGCAGGCTGATGCAGGCCAAAATCACCGCAAAGAGAACAAGGATTTTGGCGCGAGCCGTTCGCGGCACCGTTGGGGAAACATTCGCGGAGTGCATCGATAAGATTCCCTTAGGTTCATGCGATACAGGAGGAGCGCAACGGGCTGTCCTGATTCTGAGGATGGGGCAATGCTAGGGGTGTCTGAGTTATGGATAAAGAAAGACAATGCGAATTCATCTGTCGGGAATTGCGAATAATGAAAAGCGGGGTGCGAATAACCCTGTTGCAGGCTCTGATTTTGCCGGCGATGGTCGTGGCTGCTTTGATGGGTATGGATTGATCGCTTCCGTCGCTTCAATACATCCGCATTCCTAAGTTATTGTGCGAGGATGGAAGATGAGTGTCCCCCAAGCAGCGTTTTGATCGCAATAACGTCGGAGTGCGGGCAAAGCCTCTGGAAGTTTTCTTTCGCCGTGCGTGGGGTGGCGATATTTGAGCAGACAGGTTTTTGCCCGGTTCGGACGCGCGCGAAGTAAAAATCTCTGGCCGATCAGGAGGGGCGACGCTCCAGCGCAGTTTCGACGTTGCGCAATGCAATCTCCAACTCCGACTCGAACAGCAGCGCCTCGACACGCAAAAAACAAAAAACCCCGTCATCACAAGGATTGACGGGGTTTTCCGACTTCGGATTGCTCCGAATTTGAATCTTGGTGCCCAAGAGAGGACTCGAACCTCCACGCCTCGCGGCGCATGGACCTGAACCATGTGCGTCTACCAATTCCGCCACCTGGGCAAGGTGCGTGTGCAGCAAAGAACGCAATTATAGCCGGGCGTATCGCGCTGTCAAGCATTTTGAGACCGAAACTGAAACACGGCTCCGAGCCAGTACCCATATGGCTTGCGAGCCGATGTGCCCCGGTTGGCGGGTGTTAGAATGGTTCGCAAACTATTCGTGAACGAACCGGAACAACGTTAAGTGCAACGTCCCGGCAACGCGCCGATCCAGTCCCGGGCGGGGCTGGAAAGTAAAGCTGGGATGGGATTGCCGACGGGTAATCCCCCATTAACCGCGACATTCAGTTAGACGAGAAGAGATCATCGATAAGCCCTTGAACAAATATCCGTATCCGATTCCGAGCCGCGAAGAAATTCTCGGCGTGTTGCGCACGAGCGAAGCGCCGCTCGCTGCGAACGACATCGCCGAAGCTCTGTCGATCAAGCGCCAGGAGCGCGAAGGATTTTTCAAGCGATTGGGAGCCATGGAGCGCGACGGCCAGGTCCGTCTCGACAAACGCGGCTATTACCAACTCACGCATCCCTCGAACTTCGTTGCCGGCCGCGTTCAAGGCCATCGCGACGGCTTCGGCTTCCTGATTCGCGACGACGGCCAGGACGACCTGTTCCTGCCCAACGGCGAGATGCAGAAGGTCATGCACAACGACCGCGTGCTCGCGCGCATTGTCGGGTATGACCGGCGCGGGCGGCCTGAGGGCCATATCGTGGAAGTCACGGATCGTGCGAATAAACGCATCATCGGCCGGCTGATCAGCGAGAACGGCGCGCTGCTCCTCGTGCCCGAAGACAAGCGCATTGGCCACGACATCCTGATCACGCAGAATCCGAAGAAGGCGAAAGTGGGGCAAGTGGTCTCGGTCGATCTCACCGACTTCCCGAGCCGCCATTCGCAGCCGCTCGGACGCGTGGCGGAAGTGATCGGCGACATTGACGATCCGGGCATGGAAATCGAAATCGCGGTGCGCAAATACGGCGTGCCGCACGAGTTCAGCGACCGCGCGCTCGAGCAGGCCTCGAAGTTGCCGGACGAAGTACGCCCCGTCGATATCCGGCATCGCGTGGATTTGCGTGATGTGCCGCTGGTCACTATCGATGGTGAAGACGCACGCGACTTCGACGACGCCGTCTATTGCGAACCCATGACGGTCGGTCGCGGTACGGGCTTCCGTTTGTTGGTCGCGATTGCCGACGTCTCGCATTACGTGCGTCCTAACGAAGCGCTGGATGTCGATGCGCTCGATCGCAGCACGTCGGTGTATTTTCCGCGGCGCGTGATTCCCATGCTGCCGGAGAAGTTATCGAATGGCCTGTGTTCGCTGAATCCGCACGTGGATCGTTGTGTGCTCGTATGCGACATGGTGATCACCGCGCGCGGCGAGATCAAGGCGTACCAGTTCTATCCCGCCGTGATGCATTCGGCAGCGCGCCTGACGTACACGGAAGTTGCTTCAGTCCTGACCAACACGAAGGGTCCGGAAGCAGCGAAGCGCGCCGACCTGTTGCCGCAATTGCAGAACCTGTACGGCGTGTATAAGTCGCTGCACGCAGCGCGCCAGAAACGTGGTGCGATCGATTTCGATACGACCGAGACGTACATCGTCTGCAATGCGCAGGGCAAGATCGAGCAGATCGTGCCGCGCCATCGCAACGACGCGCATCGGCTGATCGAGGAATGCATGCTGGCCGCGAACGTTTGTGCGGCTGACTTCCTCAAGCGCCACAAACACCCGGGCTTGTATCGCGTGCATGCCGGGCCGACGCCCGAAAAGCTCGAAAACCTGCGCGCGTTCCTGCGTGGCGTGGGCTTGTCGCTGGGTGGCGGCGAGAAGCCGCATGCAAGCGATTACGCCGCGCTCATGGCCATGGTGCGCGATCGGCCGGACGCACAGATGCTGCAGAGCATGGTGCTGCGTTCCATGCAGCAGGCAGTCTACAGTCCTGACAACATTGGTCACTTCGGGCTCGCGTACGAAGCGTATGCGCACTTCACGAGCCCGATTCGCCGATACCCCGACTTGCTTACGCATCGCTCGATCTACGCCATTCTGCAGGGCAAGAAGTATCAGCCCGAAGTGGGTCACGACGTCACGCTCAGCACGGGCCTGACGAAGGCCGCACGGGCCATGCAGAAATCCGATGACGAATCGCGCAGCCGTCAGCGCAACAATGTCGCGATCTGGGAAGAGCTCGGACTGCATTGTTCGTCGAATGAACGCCGTGCCGACGAAGCGTCGCGCGACGTGGAAGCCTGGCTCAAGTGCTATTTCATGCGCGACAAGCTCGGCGAAGAATACGGCGGCATGGTGAACGGCGTGACGACGTTCGGGATCTTCGTGCAACTGGATTCGCTGTTTATTGAAGGACTGGTGCATATCACCGAGCTCGGCGCCGATTACTTCCAGTACGACGAGATCAAGAACGAACTGCGCGGCGAACGCACAGGCATTCGCTACCGCATGTCGGATCGGGTGCGCGTGCAGGTCAGCCGCGTTGATCTGGATTCACGCAAGATCGACTTCCGGCTGGTCCGCGATACCCCCGTCAAGCCGCCAGGACGGACCTCGGCGCCTGCCGTCGAACACTCCACCGCAAATGGTGCGGGCGTGGGCGCGGGACCGCGTGTGCGGCCGTTCCCGTCTGACGAAGGCAGCAGCGTGAATAGCCGGCGGCGCGACCGCGGCGGCAAGAAGGCGGCGGCTCAGGCCATGGGCAAGGCAGCCGCGGCGGCACTGCCGCCTACTATCGCCAAGGACGTGGCGGTGGCGAAGAAACGCGGCGCGGCGCCAAAGGTGGCGGCCAAGAGTCATCCGCCACGAAAGAAGCGCTGAGGCGCGCGGTAGCGACGAAGGCGACGCGCCTCAGTTTGAAATGCGCGGCCCGATGCATCACGCACCGGGCCGCGTTTCCATTTTATTTTGTTTGAATACGGTCTGGTCCAGTCATGTCACGTCTTAAAGTTTTGTATGGTTTTCACGCGGTGACCGCACGGGTTCGCGCGGACGCATCGACGATCGAAGAAATTCTCTACGATCCGACCCGCAAGGACCGGCGCATGACGGATTTCCTGCGCACAGCCAAGGAAGCGGGCATTCGCCTGATCGCCGCCGACGAAGCGCGCCTGTGGGGCCTGTCGGGCAACGTCGGCCATCAAGGCGTGGTCGCGCGGGCGACCGACATGCCGCTCGCGCAGAACCTGGCGGAACTGCTCGATGGCGTCAGCGGTACGCCGTTGCTGCTGGTGCTGGACGGCGTGACCGACCCGCATAACCTCGGCGCGTGTTTGCGTGTAGCCGATGCCGCCGGCGCGCATGCCGTGATCGCTCCGCGCGATCGTTCGGCCGGATTGAACGCAACGGCCGCGAAGGTCGCGAGCGGCGCCGCTGAAACCGTGCCGTACATCACCGTGACGAATCTCGCGCGTGCATTGCGTGAATTGAAGGACGCGGGCGTGTGGGTGATCGGCACATCGGGCGATGCCACGGCGAGCGTCTATGAGACGAAGCTCGATGGTCCGGTGGCGATCGTTGTCGGCGCGGAAGGCGAGGGCATGCGGCGTCTCACCGGCGAGACCTGTGACGAGATCATGAAGATCCCGATGGCGGGCAGCGTCGAAAGTCTGAATGTGTCGGTGGCGAGCGGGATTTGTTTGTTCGAAGCCGTGCGGCAACGGTCGGTGAAGAAGAAGTAAGCGCACGTCATGCGATTCAGTTTGGCTGTCATTTGCGGTGTGTGCTGCGCGCTGCTCGCGGCGTGCTCCAGCACTGAGATCAATCGTGGCGCCTACATTGCCGATACGCGATATCACGCGCCTAGCGCCGACTCGCGTGTGCGCTTTCTCGTCATGCATTACACGCAAGGCAACGAAGCGAGATCGCTCGCAGTCCTGACGGGCGATGATGTCAGCGTCCACTATGTCGTGCCCGACAATCCGCCTGTGAGTAATGGCGAACCGGTCGTCTATCAGCTCGTACCGGAATCGGAGCGGGCGTGGCATGCGGGCCAAAGCGAATGGCAGGGAACGACGGAGCTGAACGCGGCATCCATCGGCATTGAGAACGTCAACGTGGGTCCTATCGATACACCGCAGGGACGCACCTGGCAACCGTATCCGCCGGCACAAGTCGATGCGCTCGTGAAGCTCGCGAAGGACATTGTCACGCGCTACAAGATTCCACCTACGCGCGTGGTAGGTCATAGCGACATCGCGCCCCAACGCAAGACCGATCCGGGCCCCGCGTTCCCCTGGCGCACGCTTTACGACAACGGTATTGGCGCATGGCCGGATGACGCTACGGTGACTCAACGCCTCGCCGGACGCGATCCCAAGTCGCTTGTCGAAGTGGCTGCCTTGCAGCAAAAACTCCATCGATACGGCTATGACGTCGCGACAGACGGCGTGCTCGACGACAAGACGCGCCGTGTGATCGCCGCATTCCAGATGCACTTTCGCCCCGCCGATTACGCGGGCAACCCCGATGCAGAAACCGATGCAATCGCGGCCGCGTTGCTCGATAAATACTTCCCTTAAAGGTTCTTCGCGCCCATGTCTGATCTCTATTTGCCGCTGCGCTCCGTGCATATGACCTGCGCTGCGCTCAGCATTTTGGCTTTTATCATCCGCTATGTCAGGATGCTGAGGGAATCGACACTGCTGCAAAAACGCGCGGTGAAGATCGTGCCGCATATCGTGGATACGTTGCTGCTGTTGAGCGCTATCGGGCTGGTGGGAATCATCGGCTTTGGGCCGAATGCGGCGTGGCTGTCGGCGAAGATTGTCGGGCTGATCGTGTATATCGTGCTGGGTACGTTTGCGCTCAAACGCGGCCGCACGAAAGGCGCGCGAGCGGTGTTCGGCCTGCTGGCAATCATCGTGTTCGCGTTTATTGCATCGGTAGCGCGGACGCATAATCCACTCGGGTTTTTCATGCACGTTTGGGTGGACGGCTGCAGCTGACACAGCCCCGAAACGCTGCGCCGCCGCGCTCGGCTAGAATTGAGCTTTTCCCCTCTGCGCTGTCACCCTCGCCATGACCCAAGACGAACTGAAGCAACTGGTCGCTGCCGAAGCGGCCGCTTATGTCCACGCCAACGTACCCGAAGGCGCGGTGATCGGCGTCGGTACGGGCACGACGGCGAATTGTTTTATCGATGCCATCGCCAGCACGAAGTCGCGGTATCGCGGAGCGGTATCGAGCTCGCTTGCCTCTACGGCCCGGCTCGAAGCGCATGGTTTCAAGGTGCTGGAGTTGAACGAGATCGAATCGTTGCCGGTGTACGTGGATGGTGCCGACGAAATCGACCCGCATGGCGCGATGATCAAGGGCGGCGGCGGGGCGCTGACGCGCGAGAAGATCGTGGCGTCGGTGGCGGACGTGTTTGTCTGTATCGCGGACGCAAGCAAACGCGTCGAGGTGCTTGGGACGTTTCCGTTGCCCATTGAAGTCGTGCCGATGGCACGCACGGCGATCGGCCGGCGCATCACGGCATTGGGCGGTGTTCCGGTGCTGCGCGTGACGCAAGACGGTTCGCCGTTTATCACCGACAACGGCAATGAGATCATCGACGTGAAGACGTTGAAGATCGACGATCCGCTCGCGCTTGAAGCGCAGCTCAATGCATGGCCGGGCGTGGTGACGGTTGGATTGTTCGCGGCGCGTGGCGCGAACGTATGTCTGCTAGGAGCGCCTGGCGGCGTGGAACGGATCGATTACACGCAGCGCTAAGGCTTGCGACAAGCTCTAACCCTGCGCGGAGGCTCCAGGCTGGCCGCGCTTTTTTTGCGCTTTGCAATTTGCTGCAATCCAGGAAGGGCGATCTGAACGCGGCCTCAAGCCCGGATGCGCGAAACAAAGCGCTTCAATGTTGTATGTGGTTAGTAAGATATCTCTGATCGAGAAGAACAGGCAGTCAGTCAAAATAAGCCAGTCCCCAGAGCAACACGCTCCAAGCCCACTTATTGCGCGACCGCGAACATTCTGTCTGCGTTAAAAAGCGTAATAGATTGTATAGCGGCTGATGCGTGGGCGTGAAGTCAAAGGTCTAAACAATAAAGGGAGTTCGGCGATGCAAACCAATCTTCGCAAGACGCTCGATGCGTCTTACTCGCGGCTCAAGCACGTAGAGCCATCACCTACTGCATTCGCAGGCAACTATGCGTTGTGCCTTGGCATGATCATGGGCGGGCAGACCTGCAAGGGAATGTCGCTTGAGGAGGCAGAAAGCGAACGTGCTTACCTGGCTATGCTTGCCGCCCTGTACGAGATTCAACTCGCCATGCCACGCAATCTAAGCAAGCGTTAAAGCAGTCACGTAAGCAGGTTATTGAAAGAGCTCGGCATATCATGGATCGGGGGTTTCTAATCTTTAACTGTTTTACTTATTTTTTCTTTGAGTGTGTTTTGGTCTTTGCATTAGCATCAGCACTGAGTGATGCTTTGCCAGCTTCACGTCGCCATACGCGTGGACGCATGCACGACCACTTCTATCGACGACGCCAAGTGAACTTGCGATGTAGTTCTCGTTTCAATGCTCCAGGAATAAAGCCCCTTTATGAAATTGATAAGCTGGCTGCGGATTTTATGAGCATCGATAACAGCGCGTCGCGGATAGTCGAATAAACGATCGGCGAACCGAAGCCGATAAATGCATCAACCGTGGGCAAGCGGGCACCGCGCTCAATATTCGTAACACGATGGTTGATCTGTGTGGGCGTACGAACGTAAGCATGTAGTGACTATCTCTAAACTCGTTTCATTGGCAGCAAACGCTGCGGCAAACGGGTTTCATCATGAAAGTGGCTATTGTTCACGACTGGCTGGTGACGACGGGCGGCGCAGAGAAGGTGCTGGAGCAAATGATTGCATGCTTTCCGCAGGCAGATATTTTCAGTCTCGTAGACTTCCTCGAAGATCGCTCTATCGTTCATAACAAGCCGGTAAAGACCTCCTTCATTCAGCGGCTTCCCTACGCAAAGAAAAAGTATCGGGGTTATTTACCGCTGATGCCGCTTGCTATCGAACAATTTGACTTGTCTGGTTATGACCTTGTTCTCTCGAGTTCGCATGCGGTAGCGAAGGGTGTGCTGGTCGGGCCCGACCAGACCCATGTGAGCTACGTGCATTCACCCATTCGTTATGCGTGGGATTTGCAACATCAGTATTTGCGTGAAGCGCGTCTCGATCATGGACCGCGATCATGGGCGGCTCGCATGCTGCTGCATTACCTGCGTAACTGGGATTCGCGTTCAGCTAATGGCGTCGACCGCCTGATTGCAAATTCGCAGTTCGTGGCGCGCCGTATCTTGAAGACCTACCGACGAGAAGCGGCTGTGATTCCGCCGCCCGTTGATGTCCAGGCATTCGAGGTGGGGAACGAGAAGGGCGACTTTTATTTGACCGCTTCGCGGATGGTGCCTTACAAGCGTATCGATATGATCGTGGAAGCGTTTGCTTCCATGCCCGATCGTAAGCTGGTAGTGATTGGCGATGGACCGCAGATGGATTTGGTACGTTCGAAGGCGACACCCAATGTGAGCATCTTGGGTTATCAGTCATTCGATGTCTTGAAGGACCATATGCAGCGTGCCAAGGCCTTTGTGTATGCCGCGGAAGAGGATTTTGGCATTGCCATCGTGGAAGCGCAGGCGTGTGGCACGCCAGTGATTGCTTATGGCAAGGGTGGGGCGCTGGAGTCGGTGGTTCCGCTCGGATCTCCCGGCGCGACGGGTTTGCATTTCATGACTCAGACATCGGCGTCGTTGTGTGATGCCGTCGAGCGGTTCGAGGATTCCTCGCATGCCTTTACGATTGCCGCGTGCCGCAAGAATGCTGAACGGTTCGGCGCTGCCGACTTTCGCCGCCGGTTTGTCGTTGAGGTATTGAACGCAATGGCCAAGGCCGGTCCTAGCCGGGAAAGCGAGCTGACAAGCGTTATGCCGCCGGTGTATGTCAAGGTCATATAGAGCGACGGTTATTCGTTCGCGCCGGCGGGCTGATTCGGGTGCTGCCGGTTTTGGGAGTGGTGGTCTGGGTTACTGCTTTCGGTCTTGGCGGTCTGCGTGAGTCGGCTATTTTCTTTATCGCTATCCGAGGCACATAGCGGCCATCCATTGCACTGCCTTGGCGTTCGTCCGTCTCCGTCCGCCACTGCAGCCTGCGTCAACGTACACAACAGTCCCTTGCCGTTCAGCACCGCGTGCCGGTTCATACATGGGTAAGCGCGAAGCCCTTCGATCGATGTCTCGAAAGGTGCGTTGTTGAAAGCCAAGGATGCACGGCATTGCGTGAGGCCGGCAGACAGATGTGTTCTCAAGCACCATTGTCATGGGCTTTTTCGCGGGAAGACCCAAGCGTCGAACAGAGTCCATCTCTCACAGACTGCGTACGCGATCGCTCAATGGTGTTCGCCATCCCTTTCGCTAAGGGGAACGCAATCGGACGATCACCCCGGGATACTCTCTAGCGGCGATGATCGACACGGTCTTGCGCTTGGGCAGGCTGCAAAGGGACTAAGCGCCGAACACTTGAGGCCATGCTCTGGCTCCTTCGCTCCTGCTCCTTTCCCGCGGTCAGTGAACCGCTTCAACCTGATGCAGGCGCGGCAGCAACCGGTCGAATTCACGCTTGACGATGCCGTAGCATTCGCATGCACGCGACTCCAGGCCTTCACGATCCAGGACCTTGATGCAGCCACGGCTGTGATGGATCAGCCCGGCGTCATGCAGCTTGCCTGCGGCTTCTGTCACGCCTTCACGACGCACGCCAAGCATGTCGGCGATCAACTGTTGCGTGACTTGCAACTGGTTCGACGTGGTGCGATCGATTTCGATGAGAAGCCAGCGGCACAGTTGCTTGTTGAGCGAGTGATGACGATTGCATGCTGCCGTTTGCGCAACTTGCGTGAGGAGTGCTTGCATGTACAAAAGCATCAGGCGACGCAGGAAGTCAGAGCGGCCAAACTGTTCACGCAATGCCGATGCGCTCATGCGATAAGCGAAGCCCGGGCATTGCACCTGGACGCGCGTCGGCATGGTTTCACCGCCAGTCAGTACCGGTACGCCGGTCATGCCTTCGCGGCCGACTGCTGCGATTTCTACTGAACCGCCGTCTTCCATCGTATGCAGCAACGAGATGATGGCGGTGGTGGGGAAATACACGTGATGAATTCGTTGTCCCGAATCGCACAGCAATTGGTCGGTGCGAAGTTGAACCAGTTCAAGGTGCGGCGTGAGGGCTTGCCATTCGTGTGCGGGAAGCGCACCCAACAAATGATTGCCATGCAGGTCGGACTGAAGGGTCAGCATGATGTTCTTCTCTCGTAACTTTGCGCGTTGCGCCTTACTTGTTATTTACCGGTCAGCGATTCGTTTCGCGGATGCATCTGACGGCATCCATCGAAACGTGTCGCGACCAGCCCCGTAAGCAGTCCGGCATCGTCATTTAGTTAAATTCGTTTTGGACAATGCCAGTGCTGCGAGACTCATTTAGCGAGGACCGTGCCAGCGATGCGCATTCTCAATGCCATCATGGGGTCGTGTATCAAGCACGAAGAGCGCAAATCAGCAGATGGATATTTTTGTTTCACTCTTGAACATGGCGTCGTTAGACGGCCACTATTGATGCGATTGATGCAGCGCATGCTTTTGTCTGCGCAATGCCTTGCTGGTGGCCCATTTGAGTTTTTTCTGAACGCGCGAAGCGACCCTGCGAGCTGATGAGCCGGGGGCTTGAGCCACCAATCATCGGTTGTTTGATAATTGATTCAGAACTGTTCCATCAACTTGGTGCGCTAGCGAACGCAGTTGCTTTCGAGCACCGCTTGACACGCTTGCACCGCCTGATGGGAGGCAACTCGCCTTGTTTCGGTTGGCCTTTTCGTTACGCGAGCCGTGTATTGAAAACGTTGCGTTGAGTGCACGAACCTCGCCTTTTGGCGGATGAGAAGTGTTGCGTCGGCGAGCAGCTAGCGGGATATGGCGATCACGGCCGGGTGAAAGAGGGAACCCGTCGAGCATCAAAAGGTAGCGTGGATCAACAACGTGAGCTCAGCGTGCCAAACGTTTGGCATGCACTAACAGCCCGCAACTTTCTTCGCTGCTTGCTCGACGAAAACCGCGAATCGAACCTTGAGGCTCCGGGCAAGGTATCGCAGATGCAAGACCCGTCGTCATGTGTATGCGGTCATCAGCGTGTCACATCGGAGCTCGCAAGCGTTTGCGTATTGCAAGGCGAACGCGGAGGTGGAACGTGCTGTGACCATCGCGATGAAGTTCGCGATCGTGCGCGACAAACATCGAATTGAAATCGAGCAGTTATGTGTCGTCGAGCCGGGCTTCGCAAAGTGTTGCAAGTCTGTGCATGTAGTCCGCGCGGCCTTTTTCTGCATAGGACCAGTCGATACCAGTGGTCATCAAAAGCGCACGGCGACGGAGTGTCAGATTGGACTTTGCCGGTCTCTTATCGCGCACGATGAAACGTGCTTGGCACGGGCGCTGAAAGCGATCCGACGAGCTGTCCACGAGCTGTCCATTAGCACTCAACGCAGTGGCCTGGCATAGCCTTCGGTACGCGTGGTGACGAACTCTCGAAATGCGAGCCGGACGCCAAAGGACTGGCCCGGGCCACTCATGACGATTTCGTCGACAGGGGATGTAGTCCGCCCGAGTAACGGCGGATGACAAAGGCCAGCGATTGATGACGGGCCCTTAGCTGATCAGCGCCGCAAGCGGCTCCACGATTTTGGCGTAGGACTCTTCCAGTACATCGAAACACTCGTGACAGGGGTCGCGCCGGCCGCGGGCAACGGCCCGTACCAGCCGGAACTGCATCACCATCGACTCGGTCGCGATACGTTGCGCGGCCGTCGGCATCGACTCAGGGATAGCGAAACCGCGCTCGCGCATCCAGACGAGATATCTCGACATGAATTCGAAGTTCGAGCCGAGTTGGCGCATGACGTTGAATGTGTACTGGTTGAAGTGATCGGCGCCGCGCTCGAACAACATCTCCAGGTGCTCGGGAAAAGCCGCGCGCCATTGCGTGATCGGATTGCGCGCCGGACGCCGTTGCAAATGCGCGACCAGCAGATCCGCCGATGCTTCCGCCAGTTCCGTGCCGCTCAGCGGCGCCCGGACGCGCTTGCAGAACTCCACGTAGGGAAACAGCAGCTCGGGACGGCCATCGAGTTCCGGCAGCCGTCGAAACACGCCTTCATAGTCCTCGCCGTCGAGCACGAAGTAACCCGTGTTGTGGAAATAACCAAGCCGGCGCGCGCGCGGATCGATGTAATCCACGCCGATAGTCGTCTTCGTGTGTTCGTTCCGGTATGACGTGGCGCGCGTATCGGGCAAGTAAAACGCATCGACTTGAGCCAGAACCGTATGGCCGCGCTGGGTCTGCGTACGCACCCGGTCTTCAAGCGAATCGTAGATGGCCAGTTCCTGGACCTGCAAACCGTACAGCTTGTCGAGGTCCTCCAGCGGAAACTTGACGAACGTGAACTGGTCCCCTTCGAAGTCTTGCGTCACCGTAAAGGCAAGCGCTGCGCGTGGATCGAGTCCATAGCCGTGCAGCAGCTCGATCCACAGATCCACGTAGCAATTCGTTTCCGCCCAGACCCGTTCGCCCTGGTGCAGCGAATGCGACTGGTGTTTGCGCACACGCGTGTGGAGCGGGTGCAATTGCACGACCCGGGCGCGCTCGCGGCTTGCACCCGTGGCGCCGCTGCCATGGACGGCAGTCATGACAGTACCTCGAGTCCGGCGCGGATAGGCGAACAGGTGGGAACGTCTCGCCGGGCGAATTCGGTAAGGATGCGACGCAGTGCGGATTTCATGTAATAGCCCCAAAAAAGCGTCACTAAAGGTGTTTCACCCAGGATCAGTTGCAGCCGCTTGATATCGGCTCGGTCGCGTGACCGGGGCATGGCCGGAACGGGCTGGTCGTGCAATCGGCAACCTGGCGCACATTTGTTTTGAAACCTGGAAGCTCATCCCGCGCAGGCGGTGTGGGACTTTTGTTTCAGGCTCTTGTTCCAGGCTCTTTATCGCGGCAGTTCGTCATTCACCGATTGCGGTTCGGATACCCGTATTTGACGGATTGACAAGGGGTTGCGTCGGTGCGATGCCGCACGGAAGTTAAGCGGTCTACGACTTAAGGTATGAACATCGAATAAGCCGGCGCTGCCGGCTTCATCTGGACCGGGACCGGAACATGAACTGGAAAGCACTCGACTTCGAGCAAATAACCGCACGGGAGCTGTATTTGATCCTGCGGGCGCGAAGCGCTGTGTTCGTTGTCGAACAGTCCCATGTGCATCTGGACCCGGACGGACGCGATGAAACATCGCTTCATGTCTTTGCAGTCGACGACATCTCGCGGCCGATGCCGGTGATGGCCTACGCGCGCTTGCACGAGGGCAGCATGGGGCCGGACGCGTCGAACGTGGTGTTGGTGGACAAGATCCTTGCGAGCCCGCTACGGCGCGGCGACGGCACGGCTGCGGCGCTGATTACACGTGTCCTTGCGGCAGCGGGCGAACGGTGGCCCGGACACGGTGTGCGCTTGCTGGCGCCGGTGAGTCTGCGCGGATTTTACGAGGCATTCGGATTTCGCAAGGATCAGGGCCCATTCGTCGAGCGCGGGGTTCGCTTGATCGGGCTGATACGCAAGAGCCGATATAACGCCCGGACGAACCAGCGGGCCGGCGAAGCGGATTTCATCGATGTGGTCGAAGAAGTTTGAAGTTGTACAGAACGCAGCCGCCGTCACCGATCGGCCCGATCAGGCTGGCGGATTTAGCTGGATGCCAGCCGGGTACCGGACAAGCACGACAGAACACTCAGTATCCAACGAGGGCCGTTTGAATCTACTTATCGTCACCCATACCGTCGGCCGCAACGACGGCCAAGGGCGCGTCAACTACGAGGTCGTCCAGGCGGCGCTGGCAGCGGGACATTGCGTCACGCTGCTCAGCACTGGTGTCGACGAAACCTTGAGCCAGCATTCGCGCGTGACCGTGGTTCGCATAGCCGCGAGCCGGGTGCCCACGCGCTTGCTGCAATACCAGATGTTCGCATTGCGCGCCGCTGCGTGGATTCGCGCTCATCGTCACGCGTTCGATGTGGTGCAGGTCAATGGCTTTATCGCGTGGACGGATTCCGATGTGAACGTCATCCACTTCGTCCACAACGCTTGGTACAAGAGCGGCTATTACCCGTTTCAGCTGACCGGCGGACTGCATGCCGCGTATCAACTGTTGTTCACGCGGCTCAATGCGTGGTGCGAACGCTGGGCGTTCAGTCGTGCACGCGTGCTGGTGCCGGTGTCGGAGAAGGTGAGTTCGGAACTCGTATCGCTTGGCATGTCGCGTGACAAGATCCGCGTGATCCATAACGGCGTGGATAACGTCGAGTTCTCGCCGGACTTGTCGCAGACATCGCAGCGCGAGCGTTTCAAGTTGCCCGAAGACCCGTTCATGGTGCTGTTCACGGGCGACCTGCGCAACGCGCGCAAGAACCTCGACACCGTGCTGCGCGCACTCGTGAAGTGTCCTTCCAATGTTCATCTTGCCGTGGCCGGCGGCGTGGCGAACAGTCCGTATCCGGCAATGGCCGCGGCGCTCGGTGTGGCGGATCGCGTGCATTTCGTCGGGATGATCCGCGATATGCCCACGCTGATGCGTTGCGTCGATGCATCTGTGTTCCCGTCGCGTTACGAAGGCATGAGCGTCGTGCTGCTCGAGGCGCTTGCCTGCGCGTTGCCGGTGATCACCGTGCACACGACCGGCGGCGCGGAAGTGGTCACGAAGGAGTGCGGCATCGTGCTGGACGATCCCGACAACGAAACGTCGATGGCCGAAGCCATCTCGCTGATTGCATCCGACCCGCTGCGTACGCGCGAAATGGGACAAGCAGCTCAGGCGCTGGCCGCGACGCTGTCATGGCAGACCATGGCAGCCCGCTATCTCGCGCTGTTCGAAGACATTGCGAGAACGAAAACGCGCAAGGCCGCTGGCCGCAACGCGCGGACTCGCCAAGAGGCTGTATCGATGAAGAGATGAACTGATCGACGCGTGTTGAAGCGCTGTAGCCACAAGTACCCCGCAGTCACCAGCATAAGAAAGAAGGGCCCCAGCGCGCCAGGCGCCGCTTAACCTCGAACCAGACCTAGTTATGAAAATCGTTCACCTGGCCTCGCATGCGCAATGCAACGGCAACGGCGCCGTCAACGCGATGGTCGATCTGGCGTGCATGCAGGCGCGCGCCGGACACGACGTCGTGGTTGCTTCAGCAGGCGGTACCTTTGAGCCGCTGCTGCGTCGCCATGGCGTCACGCATTCGCTGCTGCATCAGTCGCGCCAGCCTTGGCGTGTGCCGGCCATGATCGCGGGGTTTGGCCGGTTGATCGAACGCTTCAATCCCGACGTCGTGCACGCACACATGATGACCGGCGCATTGATCTCGCGCTTCGGCAGCATGCGCCGCCGCTTCGCGCTGGTCACCACCGTTCATCACGATATTCAGAAAGGCGCTTCGATGGTGCGGTTCGGTGATCGCGTGATCGTGATGAGCCACGCGGCCCGCGACGCGATGCTGGAGCGTGGCGTGCTCGCGAACACCTTGAGCGTGGTGGCAAGCGGCACGATCGGTTCGCCGCGTTTCCCCGCACGGCAGCCATCACCATTGCAGTTGCAGCATCCGAACGTGGTGTGCGTGGCAGCGATGTTCGAGCGTAACGGCGTTGCCGATCTGCTGCACGCGTTTGCGCATGTGCTGCAGACCCAAGAGCAGGCGCAAGACGCGCAGCTTTATCTGGTAGGAGAGGGAGCTGATCGCGGGATGATGGAAAGTCTGGCCGAACAACTTGGCATTGCGAATCATGTCAGGTTCACAGGGTTCGTCGCTGATCCCCGGGCGTATCTGAACGAAGCGGATCTCTTCGTGTTCGCGGCTCACCAGGCGCCCGGGCCGCTGGCGATCAGCGAAGCGCGGGAGGCGGGTTGTGCGATCCTCGCGACCAAAGTAGGCGGTGTGCCGGAGATGCTGGAAAACGGCGGTGCAGGCGTGCTCGTTGCTCCACAGGAGCCGATGCAACTGGCCGCCAAGATGGGATGGCTGCTGATGGATTCACCGATACGTGCGCAATATGCCGCGCGTGCGAAGCTGAATCTGGAGCGCTTTTCGGTTGAGCGCGTGTACACGGAGCATCTGGCGGTCTATGAGCAAGCGATCGCGCGGTGCGAACGGAAGAACCGTCCGTCGACACGGCGTGCGCCGGCTGCGTGAGTGACGTGACGGGCAGCGCTGCACGGCCACACCGGTGCGCATTGCTCATTACGCATTACGCATTGCGCTGCAGCGCGGTTGCCCCACGATGGCGGAAATATCAGGGTGTGCTTGTGCAGTGTGTGCGGGCGCACTGAATCATCGGTCTAGTGAAAGTGTAATGGGCGCACTCGGCGCGACTCATCGAATAGGTCAGGCGCGCATCCCGGTCACGCGAGCCGGCCGGGTGCCTTGAACGGCGGATCGACCGAATAGCGTGCGGGCGTTCGCACGCGCACACAACGAAATAAATTTACCTGCTTAAATAGCGCATCAATCGATGCGTGTTCT
The DNA here is from genome assembly GCF_047608185.1 of Caballeronia eucalypticola. Lineage (NCBI taxonomy): Bacteria > Pseudomonadati > Pseudomonadota > Betaproteobacteria > Burkholderiales > Burkholderiaceae > Caballeronia > Caballeronia eucalypticola. Next base: position 29,302 of record NZ_JBLKRU010000041.1, on the reverse strand, counting down.
TCACGCGTCCGTACCTGTATGACGCGTTCGGCCCTCAATCAGCTTCAATGCTTCAGGAGTCACCGTGGACGTGTCCCACTATCCGCTTACCGGTACCCCCAAGACGGGTGCTGCGAGTCTTCGCGTGCAGCCGGTCATTCTCGCCGGCGGTTCCGGCACGCGTCTGTGGCCGTTATCGCGGCAGCAGTTCCCCAAGCAACTCATCGAACTCATGGGCGCGGAATCGTTGCTCGAAGCCACGCTCCGCCGTCTTGACGGTCTGGATGTGGCGACCCACGACCGCGACACGGTGCACTTTGCGACCAGCGAAGAAATGATCGTGGTCTGCGGCAGTGAGCACAAGTTGCTGATTGCCCAGCAGATCGAGCGTAATGGCCGTCGAGCACGCATTGTGCTCGAGCCCTGCGCCCGCAATACTGCACCGGCGCTTACGCTCGCTGCGTTGGCGGCAGTGGCTGCCGGATCGGGCGATGACGCGGTCATGGTGGCCATGCCCGCCGATCACGCCGTGACCGACCTCGATGCGTTCCGTCGAACGATCGCCAAGGCGATCGAACACGCGGCAAGCGGCGCGCTCGTTACGCTGGGTGTCGTGCCCGACAAGGTCGAGACAGGCTACGGCTATATCAAGGCCGGCGCCGCTCTGGGGATGGCTGATGATGGCGCCCCTCAAGCGCGGGTGCTCGAACGGTTCGTCGAAAAGCCGCGCCGGGAAATTGCCGAGCAATACCTCGCGTCCGGCGAGTACTGGTGGAACAGCGGCATTTTCGTATGTCGGGCGTCGGTCTGGCTTGCCGCCATCGAGCACTTTCAGCCCGCTATCTACGCCGCGTGCGTGAGCGCGTCTGAACGTGGCTTGCATCAGGACGGCTTCACACAACTCGATCTCGGCGCGTTCGAAGCGTGCCCCTCCGATTCAATCGATTTCGCCGTCATGGAGCGAATAACTCAGACACCTCAGTTTCCAGGCGTCGTGGTGCCGCTCACCGCCGGCTGGTCCGATGTCGGTGCGTGGGACGCCGTATGGGACCTGTCTAACAAGGACGACGACGGCAACGTTGCTCGCGGCCGTGTGATCTTCGAAGGGTCAACAGACAGTTTCGCGCATTCCGACGGCCGCCTGGTCGCGTGCGTCGGCGTGACCGGTGTCGTCGTCGTGGAAACGGCGGATGCGATCCTTGTTGCATCGAAGGACCGCGTGCAGGAAGTGAAGGCGATGGTAGGGCGCCTGAAAGCCGCCAAAGGCGCCGAGGCGCATGATCATCGTAAGGTTCAGCGGCCTTGGGGTTTCTATGATTCCATCGATCATGGCGAGCGTTTCCAGGTAAAGCGCATTGTGGTGAAACCGGGCGCGCGGCTCTCGCTGCAGATGCACCACCATCGTGCGGAACACTGGATCGTCGTCCGCGGCACCGCTCTCGTCACCCGCGGGACAGAGACCTTTCTGGTCAGCGAAAATCAGTCCACGTACATTCCCCTCGGTACCACGCACAGGCTCGAAAACCCGGGCAAGACGCCGCTCGAAATGATCGAGGTGCAATCGGGGACGTATCTGGGCGAAGACGACATCGTGCGTTTCGACGATCAGTACGGACGCGCAACCGAGAAGGCGGCAGCAGGCTGAACACTGATGAGGGTATGGCATGAAGATGGGGCGTTACGAAGCACTTAAATCACAGGTATCAAGAAGTACTTAATACAGCGATTGCCGAGGCAGTATCGCGAGACGCGAGGACCATAGGAAAGGGATAACCCTTGAGAGGGACATTCCGACTGGCGCTGGCGGTATTGAAGACGCAATTTATCGTGCACGGCCAGGGCTGCTGATTGGTCTGATCGATTTGATTGACCTGATGAATCAGCAGGACTCACCGGGCCTTCCGGCAAGCTTGGGGAAGCCCGCCGGACGCGCAGGGACACAATGCAGGGCAAGGGGAGAGGGGTGATGGACGAAAACAAAGAGCGATCACTGGTGGCTAAGGTGATGGACGGGCTCGTATCGGGCATCGTCGAACAGAAGTACGGCGCGATCCTGCCGCCGCAGGACGTCTTGTCGAAGGAGTTCGACGTGAGTCGGACCGTGATGCGAGAGGCCTTGAGCATGCTGCTCGCGCGTCACATGCTGGATGTGCGTCCCAAGACGGGCACGCGGATCCGGCCGATGAGCGACTGGCGGCTGATCGATGAGGACGTGGTGAGCTGGCGCTTCCGTGCGACGCCGGATCAGGCGTTCTTGCGCGACGTGATCGAGTTCCGCATGTTGATCGAGCCGCGTGCGGCCGCGTTGGCAGCAACCCGTGCGACGCCGGACGAAGTGAGCGGGATTCGCGATGCGTTCGACGCGCTTGCGTCGCTCAATGGCAGCGAGCCCGAGTATCAGGCCGCCGATGTCGCGTTGCATACGCGTATTGTGGCCGCGAGCGGCAACCAGTTTTTCCAGCAGATGACGGCTATCGTGCGGGGCGCGCTGGTGACGGTCTATCCGATCGTGGCGGGGATCGCGACCATGCGTGACGCGACGCTTGAAGCGCAGCGCCGCGTGGTGGAAGCAATCGAGGCTCACGATGCCGGGTTGTCCGAGCGCGCGATGAGCACGCTGATCGATGTCACCGCGGAGGAAGTCGGAAGAGCCTTTTCGCTTGAACGCCGCGAGGACAGTTCGTCGCCACCGGTCGGCGAATCCGAGTCGGCCGGCGCCTGACGCCTGGTCGAAGCTTCGCGTCCGGGAGGGTTCCGGCGTGTCGAAGCTGGCCCGATGTTTCTGGTCACGTTTATCGTGGCCGGGCGCGAGCAGCGCCCTAATCGGGTTTTTACGCACGCAAACGTTTCACTCAATTTTCCTGCCTGACCTTGAAGCCTGATGGTCCGCGCGTCGAACGATACCCCCCCCAACCTATTCTCTTGAGCTTGGCGTTCCAAACGCGACGCGTTGTGCATGGTCGTGCATTCATCGTCCAGTCTTCACGCAGATCACTTGCGCGGCAGACAATGGGACAATGTGCGCATCGCCGGCCTTGGCCGACTATTCACATTGCTTGCGGGGAGCAGGACAGATGAACGCACAGAGCACGATCCGCTGGGGCATCGTTGGCGCGGGAAACATTGCACACAGATTCGCTCAGGGGCTGGCTTTTGTGCCCGGCACGACGCTGGGCGGAGTCTGGTCGCGACGCCCCGAAACGGCGCAAGCGTTCGCCTCGCAGTTTCATACCAAGGCATACGAGAGCTTCGACGCGCTGCTCGAGAACATCGACGCGCTCTACATTGCGACGATGCAGGACAGCCATCCCCAGTACGCGCTGCGTGCTTTCCAGGCGGGACTTGCCGTGCTTTGCGAGAAGCCGGCGGCCGTCAACGCGCGGGCGTTGCAGGAAATGATCGACGTCGCGCGGTCATCGAAGCTGCTGTTCATGGAAGCGATGAAACCGCCGTTCTATCCGCTTTACACGCAGTTGCGCGACCGTCTTGCGGCTGACCCTATTGGTGAAATTGGTCTGGTTCGAGCCGGTTGTTCGATCGCGAACGTACCGCTTTCGCACCCCTCGTATTCGATGGAAATGGGTGGCGGCGCGTTGCTCGACATCGGTATCTATGAAGCGTTTCTCGCCGTGGACTGGCTGGGCGAACCGCTTGAGGTGCAGACTTTCGGGCGCGTCGGACAGACCGGCGTGGACACCTTCGCGAGCTTGAACGTGCGGCATGAACGGGGCGTTGCGCAGTTGTTCTGCGGGCTGGATCTGCAAGGCAAGGGCGACGCATTGCTGGCCGGCACCGGCGGCACGGTGACCATCCATGAAAACTGGTGGAATCCTGCACGCGCGACGATCCGCTATCTGGATGGCCGCACCGTTGAGCTGGATGCGCCGTTCGAAGGCGGTGGCTTGAACTACGAGACTGCGCATTTTTGCGAACTGCTGCGCAGCGGCGAGACCGAGAGCCCGATCATGCGGCACGCCGTCTCCATGCAGATGATTTCGATCACCGACGCGGCTCGCCGCGACCTAGGCGTGCGGTTTCCTTTCGAAACGGAATAGGCACGGGTCCATTTAATTTAAGCGCCATTTCAGGTTTAGACGTTAAGCTGCGTCGTCCTCACCCGCCGGCATTCTCCACCATGCGACTGTTACCCCGACTCTGGCGCGAATATCGGAACCTGATTGCGTTTCTCGTGTTAATGGCGCTGTTTCGCAGCGCTATCGCCGACTGGAACGTGGTGCCAAGCGGTTCCATGCTGCCCACCATTCGCGAAGGTGACCGGATTGTTGTCGACAAGATGGCGTACGACCTGCGCATTCCATTCACGCACGTCGCGCTTGCGCGCCTCCACGATCCGCAGCGCGGCGACATTGTGACGGTGGATTCATCGGCGGCACATGAACTGATCGTCAAGCGGTTGATCGGGCTTCCCGGCGATGTGGTCGCGATGCGGGACAACGTGCTTTATATCGACGGCAAGCGGGCGGGTTATCAGCCAGTCGATATCACCGGAGTGGAGGGCGATGCGTCTTCGCCCGGCGAGTATCTTGACGAGAAGCTTGGGCACGTTACGCATGTGGTGAGGTTGTCGGTGCTGGCGCCCAGTCCGCGACGCTCATTTGGGCCGGTGACGGTGCCTAAAGGCGAGTATCTGATGCTTGGAGACAACCGCGACGACAGCGCGGACTCGCGGTATTTCGGGTTTTTCCCACGCAGTGAATTAATGGGAAGGGCAACACGGGTAGCGTATTCGCTGGATCCCGACCGGCATCATATGCCGAGACTGGACCGGTTCGGGGCGAGGCTGGATCCAAACGCTGCGCTCGCGCCAAAGGACAAATCCTGAGAGAGCAGTGCCGGCGAACGCTCCCTTCTTAATGTCTTCCCGGCAACGCCAGCCTTCGTTCGAACAACCGCTGCACGAATTCCAGGATGCTGCACAGCACCCAATACACCACGGCGGCAGCGAGATATAACGGCAACGGCTGATACGTCGCCGCGATTACTTCCTGCGCACTCCGTAGCAATTCAGTCACCGTGATCACGGAAACAAGCGAGGTATCCTTGATCAGGCTGATGAGGCTATTGGAAAGGCTGGGCACGGCAATCCGCAATGCCTGCGGTCCAATCACATACCGCAACGTCTGCATCCTCGACAAACCCAAGCTATAGGCCGCCAGCCACTGCCCACTCTGGATCCCGAGAATGGCGCCGCGCATGCTTTCGGAAAGATAAGCCGCCACATTCGCCGATAACGCGATCACCCCCGCCGGCGTGGGATCGAGCGAAATACCAAGGCTCGGCAGTCCGTAATAGATCACGAAGATCTGCACCAGCAGCGGCGTACCCCGCATGACACTCACATAAGCGCGCCCAATGCCGACCAGCGTGCGGCTTCGGCTGATGCCCATGGTCGCGAGTATCGTGCCCGCGATCAGGCCGAAGAACATCGAATAGACCGCGAACTTGATCGTCAGGACGGCGCCTTGTGCAAGGGCCGGTATGGATTGAACGAGCAGGGATGTCGTGGACATGGGGCAATAGAGTAGGCGTTACGTCGGAGGCGGGCATCAAATGCAAAGGGCGGCATCCCGAAGAAGCCGCCCCGATGCCGAACGCGTGAGGGTCCGGTTTTTAAAGCGCCGGCTTGCTTCACCGGCTTGCTTCGCTGGCTTATTTTGCTGGCTTCGTCACGTCGATACCGAACCACTTGTCCGAGATCTTCGTGAACGTACCGTCGGCTTCGAGCTGGGTCATTGCGTCATCAATGGCTTTCTCGAACTTCGGATTACCCTTCTTGAACGGAATCCCCGACGGATTGCCCGGGCCCACATTGGCGCCCGTGCGCAGCGGCAACTGCGAGTTCTTCATCAGGTACGCAAGCATCAGGCGGTCGTTCAATGCAGCGTCCAGACGGTTCGACGCCAGATCGCGCAGGTACTCAGGCGCGCCCGGATACGTCTTCACATCGATACCCGGAACGGCCTTCGCCATGTCCATGTAGTTTGTGCCCAAACCCACGCCAAGCTTCTTGCCCTTCAGGTCGTCAAGCGTCTTGAAGTCGCGCGTGTCGTCCTTGCGCTGAATCAGTTGCGCATTCGAATACGTGTAGGCAGGCGAGAAATCGAGCGTCTGCTTGCGGGCATCGGTAATGCCGACCTGGTTCACGATCACATCGAACTTGTCAGCCTGCAGGCCCGCGATGATCCCGCTCCATTCAGTCGTCACGAACACCGGCTTCACGCCGAGCTTCGCTGCAACCGCCTTCGCGATGTCGACGTCGAAGCCAACGAGTTCACCTTGCGGCGTCTTCGAGTTGAACGGGGGGAACGTACCTTCCAGGCCGATGCGCAACGTACCGCGTTGCTTGACCGAATCCAGCAGGTCTTCTGCGTGTGCGACGGCCGAGAGCGATGCGCCGATCAAGCCTGCCACGAGCACTTTTTTGAAGAGAGAGAGTTTCATGAGGTGGATTGCCTTTGTCCTGGTTTTTTGTCAGTAATCTGAAGTGCAGCGATGATAGCTAAAACGCAATGCGCTCTTCAGATCGTTTGCTCATGTGGGTATGAGCGTGTGTAGTCAAAAAAGACGCGGTCATGCAGCGGCACTCGCGCGGGCCAGCGCTTCGACGCATTCTGTCACGAGCGCCGGGCCCCGGTAGATCAAGCCCGTGTAGATCTGCACGAGCGATGCACCCGCTGCGAGTTTCTCGCGCGCGTCGTCGCCCGATATGATGCCGCCCACGCCAATGATCGGCACTTCGCTGCCCAATTCCGCACGCAACTTGCGGATCACTGCATTCGATGCTTCGAAAACAGGCTTGCCTGACAAACCACCGGCTTCATCGCCGTGTTTCATGCCCGTCACCGCAGTGCGCGACAGCGTTGTGTTGGTCGCGATCACGCCATCAATCTTGTGGCGTAGCAGGGTCGCGGCAATCTCCTTGACCTGCTCGTCGTCGAGATCGGGGGCGATCTTCAACGCGAGGGGGACGAGCTTGCCGTGCAGGTCGGACAGACGTTGTTGTTTGTCCTTCAGCGCGCCGAGCAGTGCGTCCAGCTCGCCCGCGCCTTGCAACTGGCGCAGGTTTTTCGTGTTCGGCGACGAGATGTTGATCGTCACGTAGCTCGCGAACGGATACACACGTTCGAGGCAATACAAGTAATCTTCGGCAGCGCGTTCTATGGGGGTATCGGCATTCTTGCCAATATTCAATCCCAGCACGCCGCGATACCGCGCGGCCTTGACGTTCTCGACAAACTGGTCGACGCCGCGGTTGTTGAATCCAAGCCGGTTGATCAGCGCCTGCGCCTCGGGCAGGCGAAACATGCGCGGGCGCGGATTGCCGGGTTGCGCGCGCGGTGTGACCGTTCCCACTTCGATAAATCCGAACCCGAGCGATGCCAGTCCGTCGATACAAGCACCGTCTTTGTCCAGCCCCGCCGCAAGTCCGACCGGATTGCGAAAGCTCAGGCCCATGACGGTACGCGGTGAATCAGCGGCGCGCTCGGCGAGCATGCCGGCCAGGCCGGTGCGGCCGGCGGCGCCCAGCATACGCAATGTCAGGTGATGGGCATCTTCCGCATCCATGCGAAAAAGTTGCGCGCGGGCGAGCGGGTAGAGGGAGCTGAACACGAGGAGGAAAGGCCGGAGCGGCGTAAATTGAGACGCGCCATTTTAACGGCTTTGCGCAGGCCCGCCGAAAAGCGATGACACGCCGATGAAAAGCGCCTTGGACAATGCCGGGGGAGAGAATGTCGCAGGAGCGCCGTCGAGGTCAGCGCCGCGCTTTGTCTGCGGGCATCTTGCCTGGCATGGGCGGTGTTCCGGCGGAGTGCATCGTAGTGGGATCGAGCAAGCCCCAGTGCCCGTCGATCAAGCCCTCCAGTGGCCGGAAATTCGCCTTGTACGCCATTTTGTCGCTCTCACGAATCCAGTAACCCAGATAGACGTGAGGCAAATCCAGGCTGCGCGCTTGCTCGATCTGCCACAGGATGTTGTAAGTGCCGAAGCTGGTGTGCGGCAGGCCGGGTTCGAAAAACGTGTAAACCGACGAAAGTCCGTCGCCGAGAATGTCGATCATGCTGATCATGCGCAGCGTGCCGGGCTCCGGCGGATCATCGACGAGACTGTTGTGCAGGCTTGCATCCGGATCTGCAGAGTCTGCGGGGTTGCCGGCGCGCACAGGCTCGCGGAATTCCACGAGGCGCGAGTTGATCCGGCTTTGCAGCAAAAATTGCTCGTACTGGTCGCGGCTGTCGCGATCCATGCCGCCGCCCGCGTGCCGCGCCGACTGATATCGCATATAGAGCGCGTAGTGCTCTTCGTCGTAATGCAGCGGTGCGACGCTCGCCACCAGCCCGCCATGCTGCTTCCAGACGCGCCGCTGGGTGCGGTTCGGCTTGAAGTGTTCAATAGGCACGCGCACCGGCACGCAGGCGCGGCAGCCGTCGCAATATGGGCGATAGGTGAACACCCCGGAGCGCCGGAAACCCGCCTTGACGAGTTCAGTGTAGACGTCGGAGTTGATCAGGTGACTGGGCGTCGCGACCTGAGAGCGCGCAATGCGCCCGTCCAGATAGCTGCAGGGGTACGGCGCCGTTGCATAGAATTGCAACGCCGAAAGGGGAGAAAGCGGCAGCTCATTGGGGTGAGTCACGTTGGCAGCTCTCGTTCTAAACGTATATCTTACTTACCGTCCCAACCGTGCCGTAGCGGTTCGATGCAGGGCGGAAATCCTCGGTCGTTTCGCTATCTTGCCTGCGACGCATGACGTCTGATCGTCACGTTCGACCATGGCGGATGTCTTCGAAACCGGTCTCATTCATTCAGGTGGCAACACGGGAGGCCGAAGCGTTTCAAGCAGCGCATATTTGTCGAACCGCCAGGGCACCGGCGGCTCGCCGACCGCCCCGCGCAGATGTCTCACAAATACCTTGCGGGAGATCTCCCGGCCGCCCAGGGAGGCCAGATGCGACGTATTCTGCTGGCAGTCTATCATCTCTATTTTATGGTGGCGCAAGTGTCCGATGAGCGCCGCGAGCGCAATTTTCGAGGCATCGGTGCGATGCGCGAACATCGATTCGCCGAAAAACATCCGCCCGAACGACACGCCATAAAGACCACCCACGCGCTTGCCCTCGAACCACGTTTCAATGCTGTGCGCCCGTCCCTCGCGATGCAGCGAGGAATACGCTTCCACGATATCCGCCGTGATCCACGTGCCGCGCTGGCCTTCGCGCGGCGTCTGGGCGCACGCACGCATCACGCCGGCGAAATCTTCGTCCACGCGAATTTCCCACGATGCCTCGCGCAACACCCGCCGCAGCGTTTTACGCAATGAATCGGAGACTTTGAATTCGTCGGGAATCAGCACCATGCGCGGATCGGGACTCCACCAGAGCACCGGCTGGCCATCGGAATACCACGGGAAAATGCCGCGCTGATACGCATCCACAAGACGGCTGCTCTGCAATTCAGCGCTGGCCGCAAGTAATCCGGGCGCGCCGCTTGCCTCGCCGAGCGCTCGCTCGACAGGGGGGAACGGATCGTCGGAGGCGAGCCAGGGAACCATGATTCTCGGGAGTGATCAGCGCGGGGCGCTCAGCCTTCGCGCAGCGAGCGGAAGATGTCGCCGGTATGCAGCGCGTAATTGCCGGCGGCGCGGTCGGCGAAGAAGAAACGCAGCGTCTGCCCGACTGTCGGGAAGGCGATTTCGTCCCAGGGGATGTCGCTCTCGTCGAAGAGCTTCACTTCGAGACTTTCCTCTCCGGCGTCGATGTCCAGATCCAGCAGCCGTGCCAGATAGAAGAGATGCACCTGGTGCACGTGAGGCACGTTCAGCAGCGTGAAGAGACTCTGGATTTCGACGCGTGCGCCGGCTTCCTCTAGCGTTTCGCGCGAGGCACCTTCGCTGGTGGTTTCGCCCATTTCCATGAAACCCGCCGGCAAGGTCCAGAAGCCGTAGCGCGGTTCGATCGCGCGCCGGCACAGCAGCACCTTGTCGTCCCAGACCGGCACGGTCCCGACCACATTGCGCGGATTCTGATAATGCACCGTGCCGCAATTGCCGCAGACGTAGCGCTGGCGGTTATCGCCAGGCGGAATGCTCAGGCCGACCTCGTGGCCGCAGACGGAACAGAATTTCATAGGGGAGAAGTCTGAAAGTGTCGTGCGAGTGTATCACCGAGCCCGTGTCGCGCAGCAGCACGGGCGGCAGTCGAAAAAGCCGCCGCCAAGCCGGAGTGGGTGCCTGGGCGCAGCATTGTCCAGCACTTGTCCAGATGGCCGATGAGCCCGGATCGGACACAACCGGGCGGACGCTAGCTGCCGGCTTCTCGTTACAATAAGTGCTTCGGACGCGACGCTTTTGGCGCTGCCCCTGCTCATTTACGGCCTATACGAATCCCGACAATGTCCACCACGCCCGCCGCTCCACGCCCGCCAATGCTGTCCACTGCCGACGCACTCGCTACCTTGCTGGCGGCTGCGCGCCAAGTGGACGGCGCGCAAACCATCGATACCTTCGACGCACTCGGTCGCGTGCTGGCTGCGGCCGTCGTATCGCCGCTCGACGTGCCGCCCATGCGTACCAGTTCCATGGACGGCTACGCGGTGCGGGCCGCGGATCTCGCCGGCGCGTCCGATGCGAACGCCGTGACGCTACCCGTGTCGCAGCGTGTGCCGGCTGGCCAGACTGCCGAGCCGCTGGCTGCCGGGACGGTCGCGCGCATCTTCACCGGGGCCACCGTGCCGCCGGGCGCGGACTCCATCGTGATGCAGGAAATGGTTCGCTCCGATAACGCCGGCGCGACCTTCTCCCAGGTGCCGGCGGAGGGCGAATGGATCACGCAGCAAGGCGCCGACATCCGTCGCGGCTCCGTGATCCTGCCAGCAGGCACGCGGCTGACGCCGCAGGCGCTGGGGCTCGCGGCATCGGTGGGAAGCGCTGCGCTCGACGTGGTGCGCAAAGTGCGCGTGGCCGTGTTTTTTACCGGCGACGAACTCACCATGCCGGGCGAGCCGTTGCGCCCCGGTGCAATCTACAACTCGAATCGTTTTATGCTGCGCGCGTTGCTCGAAAAGTTGGGTTGCGACGTGACCGACCTCGGTATCGTGCCTGACCGTCTGGACGCCACTCGCGAAACCCTGCGGCAGGCGGCGCGTGATCATGACCTGATCCTCACGTGCGGGGGGGTGTCGGTTGGTGAGGAAGATCATGTGAAACCGGCTGTGGAAGCCGAAGGCCGCATTTCCATGTGGCAGATTGCGATGAAACCCGGCAAACCGCTCGCGTTCGGCGCGGTGCGGCGCGAGTCGGTCGATCAAAGCGGCGGAGAGGCATTTTTTATTGGATTGCCGGGCAATCCGGTCTCCAGTTTCTGCACGTTCCTGCTGTTCGTGCGGCCGTTCATCCTGCGGTTGGCGGGCGCTGAAGCGGTTGAGCCGCGCGTGTACTCCATGCGGGCCGACTTCATGCAAAAGAAGGGCGACCGGCGCAACGAATTCCTGCGTGCCCGCGTGAACGAATCCGGCGGCCTGGAGGTGTTCGGGAATCAAAGCTCGGCTGTGTTGACATCCACGGTATGGGGCGACGGCCTGATCGACAACCCGCCGAATCACGCTATCCAGGCCGGTGAGACCGTGCGTTTTATCCCGTTTTCAGAACTGATGCGTTGAGTTGCGTCGAAGGCAATCATGAAAGTTGAATTAAGGTTTTTTGCGGGCGTGCGTGAAGCGCTGGGCGTGGCGAACGAGAGCGTGGATGTGCCGGACAGCGTATCCAGCGTCGGCGACGTGCGCGCCTGGCTGCGCATGCGCGGCGGTGCATGGGCGGAAACGCTTGCCGAGGGCCGCTCGCTGCGCATGGCGTGCAATCACGAGATGACGGACCCGTCGCGGCGCATCACGGAAGGCTGCGAAGTCGCGTTTTTCCCGCCCGTCACGGGAGGCTGAGATGACGCGAGTACGCGTGCAGGAAGCCGATTTCGATCTCAGCACGGAAGTCGCCGCGTTGCGCGCGGATAACCCCAAGGTGGGCGCGGTGGCGTGTTTTGTCGGTACGGTGAGGGATTTGAACGAGGGCCAAACGGTCCAGGCGATGGAGTTGGAACACTATCCGGGCATGACCGAAAAGGCGCTGGAGGCCATCGCCGAGCAGGCTCGGGACCGCTGGCCGGGATCGGACGTGCTGATCGTGCATCGCGTGGGAAAACTCTTGCCGCTCGACCAGATTGTGCTGGTCGTGACAACCGCCGTGCACCGGGCGCAAGCGTTCGAATCGTGTGCGTTCGTGATGGATTATCTGAAAACGCAGGCGCCGTTCTGGAAGAAGGAAACGACGGAACACGGCGAGAAATGGGTCGATGCCCGTGAATCCGACGACGCTGCGTTGACGCGATGGAATCTGGGTGCGCAAAAAGAGGCGGGGGCGTAAGCAATCCGCGGCCAGCGCTGCTTTCCGCTGTGTCGCTGGCGACCTGGGCGGGTGCGCCCCAGGCGTAAGTAATTATGTTTCGTTCGATTCGTCGCGTTGTTCGGTATCTTCAACACTCGACAGCCCGACTGGAAAGGGTCCACCGCGGCTCCGGTCGGGCAACTCCGTTGAAGGCTCGTTTTCGCCGCGACCCGTGCGCAGACGCTTGAGCGATGCCATCAAAGCGAGTTGTTCGTCCGGAATGGCGTAATCCCAGCCGAATTTGCTCAGTTGCAGGCTTTGCGCAATACGCAGCGCCGGCTCCATGAACTGCACGGCAGCGGCAGGCTCGTAGCGGGTGTTGACGGTATCGAGGAAAAGCGTGAGCCAGCGGGCGAAGTGCTGGGGTTCAATATCGCCGAGTGGCCGGTGCGCCTCTTGAACGTTGCCCCTGTATCCCTTCGTTCCAAGCACCAGACTCGACCAGAAGGTCGTCATCTTCGCCAAATGCGCGTCCCAACGCCCAGCGAGTTCGCGGGCGAAGATGGGTCCAAGCAGGACGTCATCGTCCACACGCCGGTAGAACGCGTGGACCAGTTCCCGGATATTGTTTTCGTCGGGTTCCGCGATTCGGACAAATGGCGTCGGCAATGGCGCCGGCTGGCTGGACGGTTCAATCAGGGGCTTGCTCATAAGGTTCGATAACAGGATTCAGTGGAGACTTATTCTGGCAGGCGAAATGCAGATCAGTGACTCTTGAAAACGGAGAGCGCATTCCGACTGGCCGGATATTAGTAAATACCAATTACAGCAGACGATTGACGGGAACAGAATAAACTACGAACCTATCGCCAAATGGGCTCATGAAGCGCGTCGACGAAGCGGGCGCACAAGGCCGGCTTATGGAATCAACGTCATACGCGCCATCTGTAAATGGGGCCAGAAAATGCTGGCCGTTGATTTAAGCAAATGAGCCGTGCGAATGAGTCAGGTCAAAAACTGCGACTAATACGCGCGGCAATTAAGCGAAAATGAGGTTGATTGACACCCTGCTGACTGTGGTCATGATAATCGACGTTTAATCGTGACGTAGTGGATGACGCCAAGCGGCGATTGGCCGCAGCGGTTGTGGCGAGGTGGCCGACGGCACGCTGAACGGTTCGTCTCAGGCGCGGCCGATCACGGTCACGTGTAGCGTCTGCTTGGCTACTCGTGCCGCGCGATGGCGTACCCTTACCCTTATCCGTGCAATTGAAGCTTTGCTACGCTCCGGACCGACGTGAACATGCGATCGGCTCATTCGACAGATTCCGCGACTGATACGCGACTAATTACGCGAAAAACGCAATCCACCCATGCGACTGACCGATTACACCGACTATTCGTTGCGCGTCATGCTCTATCTGGCCGTCCGGCCCGAGGGGCTGTCGACCATTCAGGAGATCTCCGATGCCTACGGGATCTCCAAGAACCATCTGATGAAGGTGGTGCAGCGGCTTGGAGAGCTGGGCTGGGTGGAAACCGTACGCGGCCGTAACGGCGGTCTGAGGCTCGACCCGCGCACGCGCTCGCTGAGCGTAGGCGAGGTCGTGCGCAAGACAGAGAACGATTTTTCGATAGTCGGTTGCTTCGCCGATGAAAGCGAACCCCATCGGCATTGCGTGATCCAGTCCCATTGCAAGTTGCGAGGGCTGTTCGCGGCTGCACGCGATGCGTTTCTCGCGGAACTCGACCAGCATACGGTTGGCGATCTGGCGTCGCCGGCTGATGAACTCGCGGGCGCGCTCGGCATCGTGCGATTCATGCCGGCCGCGGCGGGCCTCAATCGTATCGCCGGGCATGGCTGACTGAGTGAGTGGCTGAGTGAGTGACTGAGCGCAATTTGCCCGCAGACTTGCCTGACCCGCGCTGATTCTTCGATCTGGATCAGCCCATCGCCGTCACGATCCGATCACAATAGACCCTGACCGGTCCCTGACACCCACGCTCGACGAACGCCAACGTACGGTGCGGTTCCCGACTCGACGTTTTTGCACATCACGACCAGGATCAACCGTTAACAACCGCTATTAGCCGCCCGGCACCACCCAAGCGCGTCAATCGGCATTTCGCAGAAAAATGCGGTTTTTGGGCAGCGGAACGCTTGAAAGTGCCGGATCACGCCTCATTTTGAACACATCCCGATTTGGAGGTCTCAATATGAGAATCGACAAGCTAACTACGAAGTTCCAGGAAGCACTCGCTGACGCGCAGAGTCTCGCCGTCGGCAATGACAATCAATACATCGAACCAATTCACCTGCTTTCCGCGCTGATCGCGCAGCAAGACGGTTCGGCGCGCTCGCTGTTGTCGCAGGCAGGCGTGCAGGTTCAGGCGCTGCAAACCGCGCTCAAGGACGCCATGACGCGTCTGCCGCAAGTCCAGGGCACGGACGGCAATGTCCAGGTCAGCCGCGATCTCGCCGGCTTGCTGAACAGCGCCGACAAAGAAGCGCAGAAGCTCAACGACACGTTTATCGCGAGCGAGATGTACCTGCTTGCCATCGCCGACGACAAAGGCGAAGCCGGCCGTATCGCCAAGCAACACGGCCTCACGCGCAAGGCGCTCGAAGCGGCGATCAATTCGGTTCGCGGCGGTGCGCAGGTGAATAGCCAGGACGCCGAGAGCCAACGCGGCGCGCTGAAGAAATACACCGTCGACCTGACCGAGCGCGCACGCGCCGGCAAGCTCGATCCGGTCATCGGCCGGGACGACGAAATTCGCCGTTCCATCCAGATCCTGCAACGCCGGACGAAGAACAATCCGGTGCTGATCGGCGAGCCGGGCGTGGGCAAGACGGCGATTGTGGAAGGTCTCGCGCAGCGGATCGTGAACGGCGAAGTGCCGGAATCGCTGAAGAGCAAACGCGTGCTGTCGCTTGATATGGCGGCGTTGCTGGCCGGCGCCAAGTATCGCGGGGAATTCGAAGAGCGGCTCAAATCCGTGCTCAGCGATATTGCCAAGGACGAAGGCCAGACCATCGTTTTCATCGATGAAATTCATACCATGGTGGGTGCCGGCAAAGCCGAGGGTGCCATGGACGCCGGCAACATGCTCAAGCCGGCGCTCTCGCGCGGCGAGCTGCATTGCATCGGTGCAACGACGCTCGACGAGTATCGGAAATACATCGAAAAGGACGCAGCGCTCGAGCGCCGGTTCCAGAAGGTGCTGGTCGATGAACCGTCGGTGGAAGCGACCATCGCGATCCTGCGCGGGTTAAAGGAACGGTACGAGCTGCATCACGGCGTTGAAATCACCGATCCGGCGATTGTCGCGGCGGCGGAACTGTCGCATCGCTATATCACGGACCGTTTTCTCCCCGATAAAGCCATCGACCTGATCGACGAAGCAGCGTCAAGGGTCAAGATGGAAATCGATTCGAAGCCCGAAGAGATGGACCGGCTCGATCGGCGGTTGATCCAGCTGAAGATCGAGCGCGAAGCGGTGAAGAAGGAAAAGGACGAGGCGTCGCAGAAGCGCTTGCAGTTGATCGAGGCTGAAATCGAGCGGCTGGGTCGCGAGTATTCCGATCTAGAGGAAATCTGGATGGCGGAGAAAGCGGCCGTGCAAGGCAGCGCGACGCTGAAGGAAGAGATCGAAAAAGTGCGTGCGGACATCGTGCGGTTGCAGCGCGAGGGCAAGTTGGAGAAGGTTGCCGAATTGCAGTATGGCAAGTTGCCCGGGCTCGAGGCGCAACTGAAGCAGGTGACGCAGTCCGAGACCGCGGAGCAGAGCAACCCCACACGGCCGCGCCTGTTGCGCACGCAAGTGGGCGCCGAGGAAATCGCGGAAGTGGTGTCGCGTTCCACCGGCATTCCCGTGTCGCGGATGATGCAAGGCGAGCGCGAGAAACTGCTGCAGATCGAAGACAAGCTGCATGACCGCGTGGTGGGTCAGGACGAAGCGATTGGTGCAGTGGCCGATGCGATCCGCCGTTCGCGCGCTGGGTTGTCGGACCCGAACCGTCCGTATGGTTCGTTCCTGTTCCTCGGGCCGACGGGTGTGGGCAAGACCGAGTTGTGCAAGGCGCTCGCAGCGTTCCTGTTCGATTCGGAAGATCACATGATCCGTATCGACATGAGTGAGTTCATGGAGAAGCACAGCGTCGCGCGGTTGATTGGCGCGCCGCCGGGTTATGTCGGTTATGAGGAAGGCGGTTACCTGACCGAGCTGGTGCGTCGCAAGCCGTACAGCGTGATCCTGCTCGATGAAATCGAGAAGGCGCATCCGGACGTATTCAACGTGCTGCTGCAAGTGCTCGACGACGGACGCATGACTGACGGGCAAGGGCGCACCGTGGACTTCAAGAACACGGTGATCGTGATGACATCGAATCTTGGATCGCACGTGATCCAGTCGATGGTCGGTGAGCCGCACGAAGCGGTGAAGGAAGCCGTCTGGGAAGAGGTCAAGCTGCACTTCCGGCCGGAATTTCTGAACCGGATTGACGACGTCGTGGTGTTCCATTCGCTCGACCGCGAGAACATCCAGATGATCGCGAAGATCCAGTTGCAACGGCTGCACGAGCGGCTCGCGAAGCTGGAGATGCAACTCGACGTGTCGGAGGCGGCGCTGGAGCATATCGGCAAGGTGGGTTACGACCCGGTGTTTGGTGCTCGGCCGTTGAAGCGCGCGATCCAGCAACAGATCGAGAACCCGGTCGCAAAGCTGATTCTGGCCGGCAAGTTCGGACCGAAGGACGTGATCCCCGTCGATATGCGGGATGGCGAGCTGGTGTTCGATCGCGTCGTGCATTAAGGGACGCGGGCTGGATCCACGTATTGCTGCTGTTGAAGAACGCCCGACGAAGTTTGTCGGGCGTTTTTTATTGGTCAGGCTGGCGCGGGTTTACCTGATTAGCAGTCAAGGTGCGTCGTGCTAATCTTCGAAAACTTATCTGACGTCTGATCTGAAACTACGCATAAATTCTATTTAGTCCGTGTAAATACGGAAATTTATTACCGGACGTCAGACTTCTTAATCAGCTCAACCTCCAAATTTCCATGACAAAACTCCAGATGCTGCTGGCGGCGGCCGTTGTGTGCGCCGTATCGGTCAACCTTCAGGCAAAGACCGGTGATCAGGCATCGCTAGACGCTGCCGTCCAGCGCCTGCACGCCGCAATGATCGCGGCCAACGGCGACGAACTGAAGGCACTCACCGCCAGCACCTTGAGCTACGGTCACTCCAACGGATCGGTCCAGAATCAGCAGGTGTACATCGATACGATGACGAGCGGCCAGACCCACTATCTGCGTATCGACCTGACAAAGCCGAGCACGACGCTAGCCGGCGATAACGCCATCGTGCGCGATCATTTCTCGACGACGGTCGAAAGCGGCGGCAAGAAGACCGACGTCGAGCTGGATCAACTGATGGTATGGAAGAAGTCCGGCAAGGGCTGGAAGCTACTCGCTCGCCAAGGCTACAAATATTGAATCCGGCTGCATGAGCGCCAGCGCTCGCCGCACCAACAAAAAGGGGCAACGGATCACTCCGTTGCCCCTTTTTGTTTCTTTTACTGCTGCCTAAAACCAGGCGAAAAACGCTTACGCCTTCGGTTCTTCGCTCTTGCCGAACAGGCCTGCCAGACCACCGAGGCCACCAAGAGACCCTAGCAGGCTTCCCACGTCCAGCTTGCCGTCTGCCGGCACCTGGCCGTCCGGCGTCGCGTGATTCACGAGATGCGGCAACACTGAAGCCAGGATGCCGGAAACCTGATCGCCGGACAGACCCGCTTTCTGTGCCAACTCGCTGACCGCATCCGAACCAAGCACATTCGTCACGGTGTCCGAACTGATGGGTTTGTTTTCGCCGTTGCCGACCCACGACGAGACGATATCGCCCGCGCCATTTTCGTGGAATCGCTGAATCAAGCCGTTCAGGCCGCCGGGCTGGTTGTTGACGAATTCCATCGCAATCGCGACTAGGCCGGACTGTGCGCCGCCACCTTGAGACGAGTTGCCGAAGGAGGAGGCGAGGGTATCGAGTAGGCTCATGGCTGTCTCACTTGAAAACGATGCTGGTTAAATGCCGTCCGGCATCATGCCGGTTTGCCAGTGCCGGACGGAAAACGTGCCGTTCGTTGAGGAACGGCCGGACTGTTTCTGCTGCAAGGCGAACTGGGCGGCATGAATTCGAGCTATGCGTTGCTGGCCATTCCACTCTCTGGTTCATGCCGAACTGCTTCGCCGTCCTCAGGTTGCTGCCGCGTCGCTGGCGGCTTTCTTTTTCTTGGACTTCTTCGCCTTGGCGCCACTCGCTCCTGACGCCGCGTCGGCCGTCGCTGTGGGTGCCGTGCTGGTCGCCGCGCTCGAGCTAGCCGCCGCGCCGGCCTTGGCTTTCTTACCCTTCTTGCCCTTGGTGGTGGAAGCCGCGTCCGGCGTCGCTGCAGGTGTGACTGCCGGCGTCGTGGCCGTGGTCGCGGCGGGTGACGTAGCGGCGGTTGCGGCCGTGGACGATTTCACCGTCGACTTAGCGGGCGATGCGGTGTCCGCGTTGGTCACTGTCCGTGTCTTGCCGGCCTTCAACCCGGAGGGCGGCGCGGATGATCCGCCGATCGTCAGTCCGGCCTGCTCCAGATTCGTCACGGATTTCGCGCCGAGGCCTTTCACGCGGCTGGCGAGATCGTCTGCATCCTTGAACGGGCCGTTCTTCGTCCGTTCATCGATGATCGCTTTCGACTTCACCGGCCCCAGCCCCTTGACCGCTTCAAGGGAGGTTTGGTCCGCCGTATTGACATCGACGGCCGCGAACGCGGCGCCTATGGACAACGCGAGGGCCAGACAAAGCATCAACAGCTTTTTAAGCATGACAAGTGCTCCAGGTTGAAAAAATAAAAAGAGGAATCGATGCCAGCCTAACTGGAGCCGGGCCAGAAAGTCCAACAAGCATAGGACAAAATGCGGGTCAGGATAATGCCAGTGACCCCTGTCCGGTGTGAGCGGGATTAATTTTTACAACATCACTGGCTGTTATTTTGCCGGTTGTACCCAATCCGCTGACTAGTTTCAATTCGTTTAGCGATTATCACCAGACTCATGGCGGATGAAGTCGGGTCGGTCCAGATTTAACAATTCGGGATATAAGCTTGTCGGATTTGACGCTATCCGCATTCGATTCTTAATCCCGATCAACCCTTTGTCTTGATTTTGGCAAACGCGCCGCGTACTTCGAATTTCACGGAATCGACGACTACGCCCTGGCGGTCGACCAGTTCCAATGTGTGATGGCCTGGCCAAGGCAACCATGCCATTCGTGTCGAGCTGGTTGAGCGGGAAGGGCCGGCCAATTTGCCGTCCAGCCGCCACACGCTGCCCGCAGGGGCGCTTTGCGCGCTCTCGAACCAGACCCGCTGGCGTGCGGCGGGAATATCGGGATCGAGCGCGAAAATAGTGCCGTCGGTGGGAGACGCGATCCGGGCCGTGCCGTTGCGTACGGCCGCGCCTTCCGCATTCGACGACAACCCGATCCGCGACATTTGCGTGCCGCTCAGGAACCAGTCGTCGCGTGCCGGCTCGATATCGTTTTGATAAACAATCATGGTCTGAACCACGCCCGGCG
The DNA here is from genome assembly GCF_047608185.1 of Caballeronia eucalypticola. NCBI lineage: Bacteria > Pseudomonadati > Pseudomonadota > Betaproteobacteria > Burkholderiales > Burkholderiaceae > Caballeronia > Caballeronia eucalypticola. The sequence continues at coordinate 9,309 of NZ_JBLKRU010000041.1, read as the reverse complement.
GAGCGATGGGCGCGCGGCTTGGCGTGCGCCGGTGCAGGTAGTTCACCAGCGCAGCCCACACCGGCGCTGCACCCGTGACGCCGGAGACGTCCCACATCGGCTCACCGTCCGCGTTGCCCACCCATACGCCCACCGTATAGCGCGAAGTGTAGCCGACCGCCCAGTTATCGCGCATGTCCTTGCTCGTGCCGGTTTTCACGGCGCTGAAAAAGCGCGTGGCGAGGACGCTGTCGAAACCGAAAGTGCGTGTGCGCGCGTTGTTATCGGCGAGGATGTTCGTCACGATAAAACTGGCTTGCGGGCTGAAAACTCGCGTACCGGATGCAGCGGCGGCATGCGCCGGCAAGTCGGACATCGGCCCGGTAAGACCGCCGTTTGCGAGCGTCCGATACGCGTTCGTGAGGCTCGCGAGCGTCACGTCCGCGCTGCCGAGCGCGAGACTGAAGCCGTAGTAATCGCCGGCTTGCGTGAGCGGCAGGCCGAGTGACACCAGCGTTTTTGCGAACCGGTGCGGCGTGACCATCACGAGCGTGCGCACCGCTGGCACATTCAGCGACGACCCGAGCGCCGTGCGCATGCTCACCCAACCCTTGAAATCGTGATCGTAGTTTTGCGGGATATACAGGCCGCCGCCGGTGGCGAGATCGAGCGGGGCGTCGTCGAGTAAAGAGGCCGGGGTTAGACGTTTTTCGTCAATAGCCTGAGCGTACAAGAACGGCTTCAGCGTCGATCCGGCCTGGCGCAACGCGACGACGGCATCGACTTCCGGCGCGTTCGACAAGCCGCCCGTCGAGCCGACCCACGCGAGGATCTCGCCGCTGCGGTTATCGATGACGATCGCGGCGCCATCGTGCACATTGCGCTGATGCGCGCGCGAGTTGAGTTCGAGCAAGGTGCGCGCGAGCGAGTCGCGGGCAAAGCGCTGCAACGACGCATCGAGCGTGGACTGGACCCGCGCGCCGGCTGCGGGATGCACTTCGCCGGCCACGCGGCGCGCGAAGTGCGGCGCGAGCGCGTCGTCACCCGAGGACCTTGCAGAGGCTGAAGCGGTTCGCGTGAGCGTCAATTGCACGTAGCTATCGAGGTTCGCGCAAGGGTCGGTGGCAGCAGGTCGCGCCCGATCCATGTCACGCAAAATGCCGCACGTCCGCGCCGATACCTTCGCGTAATTCGCATTCGGCGCACGCACCAGCGCGGCGGTCAGCGCGGCTTCACGCTCGTTCAGCCCGGACGGAAGCTTGCCAAACAAGGTCTGCGATAAAGCCGACAAACCGACGATCTCACCGCGAAACGGCACGAGATTGAGGTATGCCTCGAGAATCTGGTCCTTGCGCCAGGCGTGGTCGAGCCATAACGCGCCGACCGTCTGCGTCGCTTTCTCGCCTATTGAACGGCGTCCCGGCCGGCGATCTTCATCGATCAAACCGGTCAGTTGCATGGTCACCGTCGATGCCCCGCGCGTACGGGTGTTCCAGAGATTGGCCCACGCCGCGGCCGCTGCGCCACGCCAATCCACGCCGCTGTGCTCGTAGAAACGCTTGTCCTCGGAGACAACAATCGCCTCGCGCAATGCCGGCGACACATCCTGCAAAGCGACCCAGTCGCCGCGCCGCTCGGTTGTATCGATACGTGTACGCTGCAGCGGTTCGCCATTGCGAGCGAGCAGCACCCAGTCGGAACTGCGCCAACCCGCGCGCACTTCGTCAAAGCTTGGCAGCGCATGCGCCGAGCTTGCAAGCATGCAACAGACTAGGGCGAGGGCGGCGCGTTTCATCGCGTTATTTGGCAGCGGCCAGTGGAGCAACGACCATTGTTGCGTTGGGAGTCGCGCCGAACACGGAGGGCGCGTAGAGCGCTTCTACGCGCGTAGGCGGCAGCCCAAATGTGCCCGCATTGTTCAGCCGGACCGTGTATTCCACCTGCAATTTCCCCTTCGGCAGATAGTCGTAATACGCGCGATATCCATCGAAACCCCGTTCGACAAACGTCGGCCAAGCGCCTTGCGGGCTCTTCTCGCCTTCGGTCGCGGCCTCCGAGTCGCGGCCGAGGCCCGAACCGAGGATCGTTGCACCTGCCGGAATCGGATCGTTGACGACGACCCATGTCATATCGCTTTGCGCATCGATGTCGATATGCACGCGCACGATGTCACCACGCGAAAGCGTGCCTTTGACAGCCGGATCGATTGGCGTGATGGTCTTCGTGATCCGATACCCCGCCGCGAACGGCGCTTTCAACGCGACGGCCGCGAGGCTTTCGATGGTCGCCCACGGTTTGCCCGTGCCGTCTTGCGTCAGGTTCAGCGTGCCGGAAGTCCAAGGCAAGGTCACGTTGCGCGGATTGGCGGGCGAGGCCGGTGCATTCCATGCCACGGCCTTCTCCGTCGTGCCGAGCGCAATGCGCGTTTGTCCGCTCACCGGCGTGTTTTCGAACACCTTTGAGAAGCGCTGCACGGCGAGCTTGCCCCATAGGTTCGACGTCGTGGTTTGCCAAGCGCCGTTTGTCTGCAACGCGAGCAAACCGCCGACCAGGCGCGGCATTTCGTCTTTCCACGCGGGGTTATCGGCGAAAAGCAGGGCTGTTCGCGCCGCGTTCGTTTCCGGGCCGGTCATGAGCCAGTAGAGATCGTCGTCGGCGGCGGTCGAGAAGGTGAGGCGCGTGCCCGAATACGTCAGGCGAGCGCGCAGGATCTGTTCGACTTGAGCACGCTGATCGTCGCGTTGTGCAATGCCGTCGACACGCGAAAGGATCGAGTAGTAGTCGAGCAGCGCGGACGTCGGCCATTGATTCGGCGCGATGGTGATCGAGTCGAGCATGCGCGGTGCGGCCAGTCCGTATCGGGACAATGCTTCAATTGCCGAGAGCTTCACGAAGTCCAGGTCTTGACGCGGTGCCCAGAATTTCCGCTCGATCTTGCCTTCCACGAAGTTGGTCAATGCGCCTGTGAGCTTGTCGCGAAGGTCGTCGGGCAATGCGAAGCGGGGATCGGCTTTCGATGCTTCATCGCTGACTGCGAGCAGATAAGCGGACAACGCCGGACTACCGTACGGCCGGGAATCGTCCGATGGCGGGAAGTAATTGGCGAGCCCGTCACTATCCAGATAGGAAGGCATCCTCGCGATCACCGTCTGCCATTGCGTGAGGTCATCGAGACCTAACGCGCGGGACGTTTGCTGCTCGAGGCAACTATAGGGATAACGTTCGAACCAGCGCCGCACACCCGGCAGGCCATCGGCGAGTTTCGGCTGCAGCGTCACGGCAATGCCACCGCGAATCTGTCCGTCAGCCGATGCCACCGCGGTCTCCGGCGGCGCAACAGGCAACGCGAACGACCCGTCAACCTGCGTGATCGTGGCTTGCTGCACGGTCACGGGAATGGCGGCCACCACGCGCTGCGTGAGCTTCACGGCATCGGCGGCTTTCGGACCGCCTTGTTCCGCGGCGCTTATCTCCCAGTTCAACGCGCCCGTTGCAGCCATGCCTATGGCATCCGGCGTCTTCACATCCCACGAGATTTCCTGCGATGACTCCGGCGCCAGCGTCACGTTCTGCGCGGCGAGATCGAGCGACGGAACACGGGGCGCCACGACGACCTGCATCGTCCGTGCGGTCGTATTGCGCAGCGTGAACAACGCACGGAACTGGTCGCCTACGCGGACGAGCGGCGGCAGGCCAGAGATCAACTGCAGATCCTGCGTGCTGCGTATCGATGCACTGCCGGTACCGAATTGACCCGCGCCCACAGCCCCGATCGCGACTATGCGGAAGCTCGTCAACGCGTCGTTGAGCGGCACATCTACAGTTGCTTCGCCGTTTGCATCGAGCGTCACGCGCGGGTTCCAGAGCAGGAGCGTATCGAACAGTTCGCGCGTCGAACTATGTCCACCGCCACCGCCGGCCGGCACGGCTTTACGCCCGAAGTGACGGCGTCCGATGATCTCCATTTGCGCCGTCGATGTCTCCACGCCATACGCGCGCCGCTGCAGCATGGCGTCGAGTACGTTCCAGCTTTGATTCGGCATCAGTTCGAGCAGGGCTTCATCGACGGCGGCCAACGCGATCTGCGTGCCGGCCGGTGCCGGCTTGCCGCCCGGCAGCGTCACGCGGACTTTCACATGCGCCTTTGTGCGTACGGCGTAGGATTTCGCATCCGGAGTGACCGTCACGCCGAGCTTGTGCGAGGCGGTCCCCACCTTGATCTCGCCGAGCCCGTAACGGAACGCAGGCTTCGACAAATCGACCAGCGGCGTAGGCGCCTCATATTGCCGCCCTTCGTACCAGAACGCGTGGACCCAATCGAGCGGCGCTTTCCAGCCCCACGTGAAGAATGAATACCACGGCACTTCGTGAATCCGACCGCGAATGGCGAGCACGGAGACGTAGACATTCGGTCCCCACGAATCCTGTACTTTCAACTCGACAGTCGGGTTCTTGCCATCCAGCTCAACGACCTTCGTTTCCACGATACCCTCGCGCTCCACCGCCACCAGCGCAGTCGCGAAGCGAAACGGCATGCGCACCTGGAAGCGCGCGGTTTCGCCGGGTTCGTAGCTGGTTTTTTCAGGCAGCACGTCGATGCGGTCCGTGTTTTCGCCGCCGAACCAGAGTTGATCTTCGCGCGTGACCCAGACCGAGGTGGTCGCATTCGCCACGCGTCCATCGCCGTCCTTGGCAGTGACAATGAGGTCGACGTTGCCCGCTTCCTTGAGTTTGGCCTCGCAGGAAAGCAGGCCGTGGTCGTCGCTCTTGCCGTTGCAAAGCGTGCCGAGATCCTTCGTTTCCGTGTGGTTGTCGTACGCGTAGAAGCCGCCGACCATGCGCTTGCGCGAGCTTGTCATGGTACGCGCCACGCCGCGGATTTCGAGCGCAACGCCCGCTCGCGGCTTGCCTTGCAAGTCGACGGCGAGTGCCTGCACCGGCACTGCGTTGCCGACAGATACCCAGTCGCCTGCCTTGATGCCGGCAGCAACAGCCGCAGGCCAAAGCGTGGCGCTGCCGCGCAGCGTCTGGATCTCGCCGTTCGGGTCGGCGAAGGTCGCTTCTAGTGCCAGCTGTTTCGGCGCTTCCACCACCGGCAGCGACTTGAGCGTGAGCGTTCCCGTGCCATTGCGGTCGAGCGTGAGCGCGGTTTTATCGGCGATAAGCTTGGCCGTGGACGTGTCTTCCTGCGCGTTGCTGTTGTCGTCGTCACCTTCGGTTGCGGGCGCGCTGGCGCCGTCATCGGCAGGCTTCTTGTACGGCGCGAAGCTGAACGATTCGAACTGCGAAGCAAATGACGGCGATGTATCTTTCATCAGCGCCGACACTTGCACCGGCAAGTTCGATGCCGGTCCACCCGACACATATTCAATCTGTACCGCCAGCGGCGCTGTAGTCGCGGCGACCAGTGCACCGGTCTTCTGATCGCGAATGCCGATCGATCCCTTGAACACCGGCAGACGAAATTCCTCCACGCGGAAATTGCCGGTTTCGATGCTCATGTGGCCCGATCCGGAATTGTCGCTGTTGTCGTCGTTGTTATCGTCCGAGTCCGAATTCGTCGAACCGTCATCCAGCGTCACGCTGTATTCGCCGAGCTTCGCGGCGGCGGGAATCGGGAAGGTGGAATCGGCGCTCTTGTCGGCCGCCCATTTGAGCGGCAGATGGTAGGTCTGGCCGCTGCCCTCATGACGGATCGTCACGCGCGACGGCAGATGGGAGGGGAATGCAAAACCGGTGAGCGTTTCCTCGCGCATCAAATGTTTCATCGATACCGTTTCGCCCGCGCGCAGCAGCGTGCGGTCGAATACGGTCGTGGCGCGCGTGGTTTGATCGCGGCTCATGTCGGTGGGCACGTTGAAGCGCCACGACTCGATCCCGCGATTCCAGTCCGACCGCACGAACGCCATGTCCGGGCCAGTCTTCGGATCATCGACGCGCGCCGAGACGAAAAAGCCCGAATAGTCGAGGCTGTTTTCATCGCAAGGGCGGGCTGACGCCAGCGGTTTGCTGATCGTCGCGATGCCACGCGCATCCGTTTTCCCGGCAGCAAGTTGTTCGCCGTTGCAATCCGTCACGCGCACTTGCGCGTTCGGAACGGGTTTGCCGCTATCGAGCGCGGTCACCCAGACAATGCTGTTTTCGCGGCCTTGCTTGAAATGCACGCCAAGGTTGGTGACGAGCACCGAGGTGCGCACGTACATGTCTTGCTGTTTGCCGAGCAACGATGCGCCCAGCGCCGGCGATGCCAGTTCGACTACATAGAAACCGGGTTTGGGAAGCGGAATGCCGACCACTTCAAAAGGCCGCAACGACTTGGGATCGGCTTGCGGCACGCTCAGGGTTTCAACGCCCGGTTGCTTTGTCAGCAAGGACAGCGAGCGGATATCGATTTGCGGATCTTTCGCCGTGCTGCCCTGGGCGTAGACCGGCTTGATGCCGTTGTTCAGCGCCAGCGGCATGTCTTTTTTGATCTGTGCGACGGACATCGAAAAGCCGTCGAAACGATCGACGGTTTTCATCCATCGACGGATTTCGCTATCAGCATCCACGCGCAGTTTCGTCACGCTCGATGACCCCGCGTTGAGCCCGTTCACCTTCAGGTCGGCTTCCACGTGGCGCAGCGTGACGGGCAACATGGCGGGCATGTTCGGCTCGGCGAAGCGCTCGATGATCCCGAATGTCGACGATGAAAACTTCGCAAGCGGCGGCATGGGCGCCGTCGATGTCTTCAGCGGAAAGAGGTCCGCGTTCGATAGCGTGCGGCCGCTGGAATCCTTGAGTCCTGCAGGCAGTTCTATCGATAAATCCGCGTGTTCGGGCAAGGGCGCCGCGAACTTGACACCGGTGATGTCGCTGTCTTTTTCATCGGGATCGAACTGGGGCGAGGTCTTGCCGCCTGGGCCGTGCAAGGTGATTTTCTCGGCGTCCGCGCGCGGCACCGGCGAGCTGAATCGAATGCTCAGCGGGCGCAACGGCGTGCAGGGCGCCTTGGCGTTCTCACGTTCGCACGAAAAACTCGCGGTGAAGGGTTCGCGTACATCGAAGTCGAAGCGCTTCTCCACGTCGTTGGCGAGGCCGCTCGGACCGGCGACGCCCGCACCGTACACGAGTTGCATCTTCGTGGCGGACGGCAAGGTTTGCTGGCACGCGAGCGTGAGCACGCGTGCGCTGTCTTTGTCGAGGCGGAAACGTTTGAGGAGCGCGGCGCGTGCGTTGGCGTCGACGTTCTTGACGGGAATCCGGTTACCCAATCCACTCGATTCGCACCAGATGTTTTGCAACGCCGACGCTTCTGTCGCGGGGCCGTTCAGGCGCAACACGAAGATCTGGTCTTCTTCTATCTCGCCGCCGCCGGGCATGACTTGCGTGACAAACGGGCCGCCCGTTTCGAAGCGGAACTGGCGTGGGCCGGTGAGCGCGTTGCCCGCAGTGGATTTGAGACCGTCGTTCAGCGCGACTGAGCAGCGCATGCCGGGCGTGAGGTCTTGTGCGAAGTCGAAGGCCCAGGTTTTATCGTCGATCCAATGCGCGGATCCCGCCGATGGTCCCCCGCTGCAATGGACCTGAGCCGGAGCTTTGGCCGCCGGGTCGCCGAACGCGATCATCGCTTCGTCGAACTTGACGACCACCTGGCGCACCTGCGTGACCTTGCCCTGTGGCGATACGCTCAGCGTGCGGGCGGCGTCGGCGCGATGCGTGGCGCCGAGCAAACCCGCGGCGAACATGGAAAGGGCGGCAAGCGACGCCATGGGCCAGCGTTGTTTTTTTATGACGCGGATCATCGCACTCGTTCCAGGGTGGCCAAAACGCTGGCGATTTTACCGGAGTGTTACGTCGTCCTTGCCAATTGTTTTCATTTTATGACACCGCGCGTGCGCTGATTGCATCGAGTGCGCGGTTTGGCGTGGTTGGTGCGGTTTTGAATCTAAACTGGCTTGGCCCCGGCGCCGACACGATCATCCGGGATGTGCCGCGTGCTGATCCGCCGCCAGTAGAGAAACAGTCCTACGCCCGCCACGCCCAGGCTTAACGAGTTCGCCACCCAGAACCCGCGCGCGCCCTGCAACCAGGCGGGCGTAAAACCGCCCACGTCGAACCCGAGCAAGTATCCGCCGCCCAGCCCGATGCCCCACAACGCGACCGCGTAGATCACCGTCGGCACGACCGCCACCTTGTAGGCGCGCAGTACGAACGCGGTGGTGATCTGGAGGGCATCGAAGAAATGATAGAACACGACAATCGCCAGCAACGGCATGGCTGCTGCGATCACCTGGCTGTCGGGCGTGTAGGCCGCGAGCAAGTGAGGCCGTAGCGCGAACAGCGCCGCGCCGTACACGCACGCGATACCGCACGACAACGCAATGCCGTGGCGGGCGAGCGAACGGGCGGCATCGAAACGTTCTGCGCCAAGTGCTTGCGAAACGAGGGTCGCGGACGCCACGCCAATGGACAGCGGCGTCATGTAGAGCACCGCGCCAATGTTGCCGGCGATCTGATGTCCAGCAAGCGTCGTCGTGCCGAAATGCGAGATGAACAGCGCCATGAACGTGTACGAGGTCACTTCGATCAGGTAGGACAGCCCCATCGGAATGCCGAGTTTCAGCAGCGCTTTCTGACGCTGCCAGACGGGCCAGCAAAAGCGCGAAAATATGCCGAACGGCCGGAAGAACTCGACACGCACCAGCACCGTTATTCCAACGATGGCGATCAGCCAGTTGATCATCGTGCTCGCGATTGCGCAGCCTGGACCACCCAGCGCCGGCACGCCGAATCCGCCGAAGATGAACCACAGGTTGAGCGGAACCTTCAGCATCAGCGCACCGACTTGCAGGAACATCACGAGGCGGGGTTTGCCTACCGCGTTCGCAAGCGAGCCATAGACGCGAAACGCGAGACTCGCCGGCAGGCCGAGCGACAGGATGCGCAAATAGGCGAGGGTGCGGTCGTGCAGGGCGGGAGGGGTATCGGCGATACTCAGGAGAGGCTGCGGGAAATACAAACAAACGAAGCCAATCACCGACAACACCGCCGCCAGCCATAGCGCCTGCCGGACTTCCTCGCCGATATCGGCTTCACGCCGCGCACCGAACAATTGCCCGGCAATGGGTTGCAATGCCGTCAGGATGCCCGTTAAACCAATATAGACAGAGATGTAGATCGATGAACCGAGGCCGAGCGCTGCAAGATCCGTGGCGGAATATCGGCCGACCATGGCCGTATCGATCACGCTGAACGCGATGATCGCCAGTTGGCCGATCAGCACCGGCCACGCCAGGGCCACGATCTTGCGGACATCGGGCCACATGGTCAGTTGCTTCCGCGATGCAG
>NZ_JBLKRU010000040.1:0-65714 GCF_047608185.1 Caballeronia eucalypticola | reverse complement strand
CTTTGGAATGAGACGCTGTTTGCTTGGTAACAACCATCGTATCAATCTATCGATCAGCCGCCTCCCTTTCTCCTCAAGCACTTACCACCGTCTTCTCCTCCATTGCAGGCTTAAGTAAGTGCCATTCGTTCTAGAGAGCCTTCCAATCCCGCGTCGGGCTCGGCGTTGGCGAGAAACGGGGATGCGGTATACCGGTGAACGGCAGCGCTGCGATGACCGCAAGACCAATGGTGCGAGCTCGCGGCATGCAGGCCGTGGAGTGAGCCCGCTTAGAAGCATGGTCCGGGATTCGTCGGCGACAGTGGTGAGCGGCGTGAGCCGCATCCCGTTCAGGAGATCGAGTCAATTTCGACGATTCCCATGGCGCTGCCGTTCACTGACGATTCTGGAGCAGGCCATGGCGATGCGCAAGCGAGACGAAGACGAGGTGTTCCCGAACGCAGCGGGGATCGATGTGGGCGGCTCTAGCCACTGGGTGGCGGTGCCCCGACAGGCCGATGACGAGCCGGTGCGTGAATTCGGAGCGATGACTGATGACCTGAACGCGATGGCCGACTGGCTGCTCGCGTGTGGCGTGGATACCGTCGCACTGGAGTCCACCGGGGTGTACTGGATCCCGGTCTACGAGGTGCTGGAGCGGCGCGGACTGGTGGTGTGGCTGGTCGATGCACGGCAGATGAAATACGTGCCCGGCCGCAAGAGCGACGTGCAGGATTGCCAGTGGTTGCAGAAGCTGATGAGCCTGGGGCTGCTGCGCGCGGCCTGGCGCCCGGGCGATGAGGTTTGCGTGGTACGCGCGGTAGTGCGTCAGCGCGAAGTGCTGCTCGCCGAACAAGCCAGCTGGGTAATGCGCATGCAGAAGGCGCTGGTGCAGATGAACCTCCAGCTTACCGAGGTGCTCACTGACGTGATGGGCATGACCGGGCAGGCCATCGTGCGGGCGATTGTGGCCGGCGAGCGTGACCCCAGGGTGCTGGCCCGGCATCGCAACGGCCACGTCAAGGCCAGCGCGGCCGACATCGAGCGGGCGCTGACGGGCAACTGGCGCGAGGAGCACCTGTTCGTGCTCGGGCAGGCCCTGGCGATGGTCGACAGCCTGGCCCAGCGGGTGCTCGAGTGCGACGCGAAGATCGAGGCGTTGCTGGTGCCACTGGGTCGTCACGAGCTCGAGCTGGACGGGCCGGGCAAACGGCGCGGCAAGAACGCCCCGCAGTTTGATGCACGCACCGCGCTGGCGCGCTGGGCGGGCGTGGACCTGACGCGCATCAACGGGCTGGCGGTCACCACCGTGATGACGATCCTCTCGGAGATCGGCCCAGACCTGAGTCGCTTTGCCAACGTCAAGCACTTCTGTTCGTGGCTCGGACTGTGTCCTGGGACCAAGGTCAGCGGCGGCAAGGTGCTCAGCGCGCGCACCCGGCGCTCCACCAACCGGGTGCGCCAGGCGCTCAAGCTGGCCGCCATGAGCCTGTCGCGCAACGACTCGGCGCTCGGCGCGTTTTATCGGCGGTTGTGCTCACGCATGGACAAGCCGCGCGCCAATACCGCCGTCGCCCACAAGCTCGCCCGTATTGTGTACTTCATGCTCACGCGGGGCGAAGCCTTCGTCGATCAGGGCCAGCAGCACTACGAAGAACAGCAACGGCAGCGCAGCATTGATGCCCTCAGGCGCCGCGCGACTGCGCTCGGCTTCCAGATCACCCCAGCCCCGCAAACCCCTTGAAACATGGGGTTATCCCAATTGTTTCTCAGGAGATCTTGCGGATTCCGCCTGATCGCTAGGTTGCCGATTCAGCGAAAACAACGCCCCGTGCGCCTCTGGCGCGCGGGGCGTTGTTGTTTTGACACACTGTGGAGGCAAGCTTCACGCGTTATCGTCGGGTTGAGCCTGCTGGGCCGATGCCGTTTTCGACATTCTCCCTATAATGTGCGGGCCTCGTGAAATGCAGTGCAGCATCTGCGCGAACGTGTGGACAGGTGTGGAAGGCTCTCGAAAATCGCATCGCGCGTCGGGAGGAACTTACCGCGCTTGCCGGACTAATAAGGACAGTTGTGAACAGGAGCGAAGTTTTGGCGAGAACGAAGCAGAGTAGCGCGAGCCCGGCACCCGGTGCTGGCACCGTGTTCGCGCTGCGGGCGATCGGACTCGTGCTGGCCGCGCGCTGGTTGCTGTCGATGTCGCAGATGGGCTACCTCTCTTCAATGCGCGCGATGACTTCGTCGCCGTGGGCCTGCGTCACGATCGTCCTTTTGTTCCTGCTGCTGTTCCTTCCGGGCGCCCGGGCGCGCGCGGAAAGGCCGCTGCATCCGCTGCCGCAATGGTTGCGGCAAGCGCTGCGGCTGCTCGCGCTGTTGAGTTTTGTGTTCGCGGTGTGGTCGGTCGGGTTCTTCACGTGGACCGCTGGCTGGAAGAATGCCGTGCACGCACTCGGCGAAACCAATGGCTGGCTGCTCGTCGCGCCCGCGCTGTATGCCGTGGTGCTATGGATTTGCCGGCCGCGCGCGCTGTGGCGCACGAATATCGCGGCCCGGCGGTTTGCTATCGGGCGGTATGCCATTTCCATCGATACCACCACGCGGACCGCCGTCGTCTGGGCCGAAAGCCGCAAGCTTGGTCAGTACGATGCGCGGGAGTTATCGGTGAAATGGCCTGAAGCGATGGCCGCCGATGTGGGTTCCGCTAGCTCGGAAAGTACTGCTACCTTTGCGTCCGCCGCCGTCGTGCCGAAAAAGCGCGGTTTGTTCGGCCGGGACGCGCGTCCCAAGATGGAATTGCTGTGGGATTCGCCCGCCGCCGCGGGACATAATCGTAAGACCGTCTTTCGCACTGCGCTGGCAAGCGAAGGCGACCGCAACACGGCGCGCGCGCTCGACATGTCGTTGCGGCAGAGTGCGAGCGTTGGGGCTTGAATCCCAGGTGTTGGCACTGACAACGAACAAAGCCCTCAGGTCTCACTGAGGGCTTTTTTTATTGTCTTTGTCCTTTTGCTTTTTAATTTGTGTTCCTGATTATTTTCGGCCTCAGCGCGCTAATGAGTATTCGGAAAACGGTGTCGGAATTAGACCAGTGCTGTCCGTCTTGCAGGCACCAAAAGAAAAAGGCTCTCAAGCATTTGCCTGAGAGCCTTTTTCAACGCGATGCCAACTTAACCGCGAAATCCTGGTGGGTGGTACAGGGATTGAACCTGTGACCCCTGCCGTGTGAAGGCAGTGCTCTACCGCTGAGCTAACCACCCGAAGAGCTTTGGATTATGTCAGAGCTTCTCGATTTCGTAAAGCAAATCTTGAGCATTTCAATAATCGCGTGGGCTCCAATCAAGGAGTTGCAGCCACCTCAACCGCGATCACCGTCTCGATCCGCCACACGCTTGTGCCCTTGACGGCCTTATCGAGATCGTCGAGAACCGCGAGATGCGCGCTCAGTTCTTCACCCGATGCCACCAGCACCGGCAATTGCAAATCATCGAGCGCAATACGTGGTGCGAAACCTTCACCGGTCGACTGGGCTTCGCCGAGCATGTCGATTACCAGGCTTTCCTGGCCACGCGTCATCGCCAGATAAACTTCCGCCAGCAATTCCGAGTCGAGCAGGGCGCCGTGCAACGTCCGATGTGCATTGCTGATGCCAAACCGGTCGCACAGCGCATCGAGTGAATTGCGCTTACCGGGGAACATCTGCTTCGCCTGCACGAGCGTATCAATCACGCCGCCGCACACTTCTTTCACGCCCGGCATGCCGACCAAACCAAATTCCACGTCCATGAAACCGACGTCGAACGGTGCGTTGTGAATGATCAACTCAGCGCCCGCCACGAAGTCGCGCAGTTCGGTGGCAATATCGGCGAACTTGGGTTTATCGCTGAGAAATTCGGTGGTCAGGCCGTGCACCGCGAGCGCGCCCGGATCGCTGTCTCGCCCGGGATTCACGTAGAAGTGCAGGTTATTGCCGGTGAGCCGTCGATTCACAAGCTCGACGCAGCCGATTTCGATAATACGGTCGCCCGTGCGGGCGTTGAGGCCGGTGGTTTCGGTATCGAGTACGAGTTGGCGCATAGAAATAAAAATTAACCTTCGGCGAGGGAAGTGACGCCGCGATTCGCGAGCGCGTCGGCGCGTTCATTTTCCGGATGGCCTGAATGGCCTTTCACCCAGCGCCATTCAATCTGATGCTGGACGACCAACGCATCAAGCCGCTTCCAGAGATCCGCGTTCTTGACCGGCGTTTTCGCCGCCGTCATCCAGTTCTTCTTTTTCCAGCCGTGAATCCACTCGCTGATGCCCTTCTGGACATATTGCGAATCGGTGTGGATGACCACGCGACACGGCCGCTTGAGCGCCTCAAGCGCCGAAATCACGCCCATGAGCTCCATGCGATTGTTGGTCGTCGGCGTTTCGCCGCCGAACAATTCCTTTTCCTGATCGCCGAAACGAAGGAGGGCGCCCCAGCCGCCGGGGCCGGGATTGCCCTTACAGGCGCCGTCGGTATAAATGTCGATTACTTTGTCTGTGGTGTCTAAGGTCATCAATGCTCGTTGCGTGTATGCGGCGTGGCGACCGGGGCGAGGCCCGGCGCGAGGGCAGGTTTTTTCAGCTTGCGCGGCCCGATCAGGCGCATGCCGCGCACGCGCTTGATGGCCGTGATCATGTAGGCAGCGCCGAAGATCGGCCACCAGCGGTCGCCGGCGGCTTCCATGAACTGATAGCGCGCCAGCCATTGTTCGGTCAGGAGAGGCGGACGATAGCAGCCGAAGCGCCCGCGTTCAAGGTCGAATCCGAGCAGCTTGATCCAGTCCTTGATCCGCGTGAACGCGATCATTTCGTGCGCGGACGGGACAAACGGCTTGCCGGCAACCTTGCCGAGCGATTGCCGCGCACCCCACAGGCTCAGGGAATTAAACCCCAGGATGATCAACTGTCCTTCAGGCACCAGCACGCGTTCGGCTTCTCTCAACAACCGATGCGGATCGCTCGTGAATTCGAGCGTATGCGGCATGACGAGCAAATCAACGCTTTGCGCCTCGAACGGCAAATCGAGCAGGTCGCACCACACGGCGCTGCGTCCTTCCGGCGCGTGCAGGCCGCGACTTGCCGACGGGAGCGACGTCACGCCCGGGCGCGCATCGGCTGAAACCGGCGGGGGCAGGGTGAAAGGCGCGCTGGCGGCGCTGGCGGTATCGAGCACGAGGCCTCGATACGGCATGCGATTCTCGCGCAACGCATCCAGCCCGGGCAGGCCGAGCTGCAGCGCGTGATAGCCGAAGATATCCGACACCACTCGGTCGAGCTGCGCCTGCTCCCAATCGAGCACATAGCGGCCGGGCGCGGAAAGTGTCCAGGCGGGCCAGTCTATAATTGTTCGCTCTGACATGTTCGGGTGAGTCGCCTTATGAAAACGCTTGAGTACGTGCCGGTTCCGGCGTTCGAAGACAACTACATCTGGCTGGTGTCGGACGGGCACAATGCCGTCGTGGTCGATCCTGGCGACGCCGCGCCCGTTGAAGCCTATTTGACGAAACGCGGTTGGCGGCTGACCGCTATTTTACTCACGCACCACCATCACGACCACGTCGGCGGCGTCGCAAAACTGCTCGTTAGCCAATCAGCCGATGGAGAAATCCCGGTGATCGGCCCGGCTGGCGAGGCTATCGAGCATCTGACGCGGCGCGTGAAGCAGGGCGATCACGTCAGTATCGCGAGTCCGGCGCTGGAATGCTCGGTTATCGATGTACCCGGGCATACCGCTGGACATATAGCGTACTTCCAGCCGGCTGATCCGCAAGGCACGCCGCATCTTTTTTGCGGCGACACCCTGTTCGCCAGCGGCTGCGGCCGTCTGTTCGAAGGCACGCCGCAACAAATGCTGACTTCCCTCGACGCGCTCGCCGCGCTCCCCGACGCCACGCTGGTTCACTGCGCCCACGAATATACGCTGTCGAATATCCGTTTCGCCCGCGCGGCCGAGCCCGATAACGCGGCGCTGGCGCAATGGCAGAAGGAAGCGGAGAGCCTGCGCGCGCGCAACCAGCCGACCATTCCGACCACGCTCTTGCACGAACGAAACGCGAATCCGTTCCTGCGCGCCGGCGAAAAAGGCGTACAGGCCACGCTTGCTGCGCAGTTCGAGCGTCCGGTGCGCGACCGGCTCGACGCTTTCACGCTGCTGCGCGGCTGGAAGGATAAATTTCGCTAACCCGTTGCGGCCTGCGGTTATCTTCATCTGAAACGTTGAAAACCCTTGCAGGCCTCGGATTTTGCTGAGTTTTTTGCATTTATATTGACGTGGTGAGTGCGGTTCCGTACTATCGGGTCCAAATTTCCAAGCACATTTTTTGGAATCCGAGACGTTCATGCGATTGATTTTAAGCGCGCTCCTCGTCCTGACATTGGCTGCATGTGCCAGCCAGGGACCGACAGCGACCAACTCCCTTTCTTCACTCCCTTCCGCTCAGAATCAGCAAGCCGTAGCAGACACCATCCGCAAGACTGCCGCCGCCAAGGAAACGATCAACGTCGACAAGACCTCGCTCGATTCACTTAGCGGACCCGACGGCGATTTGTGGGGCCGTATCCGCCGTGGTTTCCAGATTCCCGATCTGCAAAGCGACCTCGTCGATATGCAGGTCAACTGGTACGCCCAGCGCCCGGATTACGTCGAACGCATGACGGGCCGCTCGCAAAAATACCTGTATCACATCGTCGAAGAGCTCGAACAGCGGCACATGCCGACCGAACTCGCGTTGCTGCCGTTTATCGAATCGGCCTATAACCCGCAGGCGCTGTCGGTCGCGAAGGCCGCGGGCATGTGGCAGTTCGTGCCGGGCACGGGCCGCGACTACAACCTGAAACAGAACATGTTCCAGGATGAGCGGCGCGACGTGCTCGCGTCGACCAGCGCGGCGCTCGACTATCTTTCGCGTCTCCACGATATGTTCGGCGACTGGGATCTGGCGCTCGCCGCGTACAACTGGGGCGAAGGCAACGTGCAGAAGGCGATCGCGAAGAACGAGGCGATGGGCCTGCCGACCGATTACCAAAGCCTGCGGATGCCGAACGAGACGCGCAACTACGTCCCGAAGCTGCAGGCGGTGAAGAACATCGTCGCCAATCCGCAAATGTATGGGCTCACGCTTCCAGACATTCCTAATCACCCGTATTTCGTGACGGTCACCACGTCGCGCGACATGGACGTGACCATGGCCGCGAAGCTCGCGGGCATGACGGTGGAGGAGTTCCGCTCGCTGAATCCATCATTTGCGAAGCCGGTCATTCTCGGCGCAACGAGCCCGCAGATCCTGCTTCCCTTTGACAATGCTAGCGCGTTCCAGAAGAACCTGAAGTCATATTCCGGCCAGTTGTCGTCGTGGACCACGTATACGGTGAGCGAACGGGCAACCCCCGCAGTCATCGCGCAGAAAATTGGTGTCGACGCGGATACGCTCATGTCGGTGAACCGCATTCCGGCCGGCATGCGGCTGAAAGCGGGCTCGACCATCGTGGTGCCGCGCAGCGATGACGACGATGAGGACATCAGCGCTGACGTCGCCGAAAGTGCGATGCTGGCAGTCGAACCCGACGTTCCCGATACCCGCAAGATGCTGATCCGCGTGCGCCGTGCGCAATCCATGTCGACCTTTGCCGATCGCTACAACGTGTCGATATCGCAGGTTAAAAGCTGGAACCGTACTCATCGTGACGCCGTCATGCCCGGTCAGTTGATCGTGCTGCATGTGCCGGTCGGGCGTGCTGTCCCGGCCGAACCTGGTCCGGTGCGCGTGGAAACGGTCGCCGTGTCGAGCCATAACAGGGGCGGCGTGACGAAGATCGGCACGCACGTGCCGGAATCGAAGAGCGTGTCGAAGAGCGCGGCGCGCGGCGGTAAAGCGAGCGCCCCCGCGGCCAAGGTGAAGGCGACGCGGGTAAGCGAGAAATTCGACGCACCGTCCAAGGCAGTCAAGCCTGTTGCAGTAGCCAAGACCACGAAATCAATCAAGTCGACTGATAAAAAGAAGAAGCAATAACCTGTCTACGCGGTCAAGAATCCACGCCGTCACCAAGGTGACGGCGTTTTCATTTAAGCGCGCGCGTTAAACTGCCGCTTCATACAAAAGAGGCCCTTGCGCCGCACATGACGTCCTCCGTTCGTCTTCGCGTGTTCTTCCTGTTTTCCGCCGGATATTTCGTCTCGTACGTATTCCGCGGAGTCAATCTCGGCTTTGCGCCCTATATCACGCACGACCTGGGTTTGTCGGGCGCGGATCTTGGTTTGCTCACGTCGCTGTATTTCCTTGGTTTCGCGGCGGCGCAAATTCCCGTTGGCATGTTGCTCGATCGATTTGGCCCGCGCCGGGTCACCGCGTTCATGCTGTTGTTCGCGGCGCTTGGGATCGGCGTATTCGGGGCGGCGCACGGCATTGGCGCGATGATGCTGGGGCGGCTGCTGATTGGCGTGGGCGTGTCCGTCTGCATGAGCGCGGCGTTCAAGGCGCTTGCGCAAATCCTGCCCGTCGCACAATTGCCGATGGTCAACGGCCTCGTAATGGCCGTGGGTGGTCTGGGCGGCGTGGTCGTCGGCTCGCCGCTCGCCATCCTGCTCGGCGTGACCGACTGGCGCAACATCTGTTTCGGACTGGTGGCCATGACCCTCTCGGTCGCGGCGGCCATCTTCCTTTTTGCCCCGGAACATCGCGATGGCGTGCATCGAAAAGCCGACATGCTCACGCAGTTCAAGGGCACGTGGCACATCCTCGGCAGCGGCGCGTTCTGGAAGATCGCGTCGTTTTCGGTCGTGACGCAAGGCGTTTTCTACGCGATGCAATCGCTATGGATCAGGCCCTATCTCCTCGATGTCATGGGCCTGAGCGCTCAATACGCCGCGGTGCTGGTATCGGTGCTCGGTATCGCGATGATGATCGGCTGCGTCGGTTTTGGCGTAGCGGCGCGCGGCCTGCAGAAACGCGGAGTGACGGTGTACGCGTTCTGCGGCTTCGGCATGGGGCTGTTTGTGCTCGTTCAAGTGCTGATGCTCGTGCGCGCGCCGATTGCCCCGGCGTTACTGATCGCGAGTTACGGTGTGTTTGGCGGAACGGGCATCCTGAGCTACGCGGTGATGGCCGAATATTTCCCGACGCACATGATCGGCCGCGCGCACAGCACGCTCACGCTTGTCCTGTTCATCCTGATCTTCGGATTGCAGGTGGGCATAGGCGCGATGCTGTCGCGATGGCCAACCCAGGGCGGCCATTATCCCGTTACGGCGCACCTAAGTGTCTGGGGTGCGCTGATCGCGATGCAAATTGCTAGCGCCATCTGGTATGTCCTGCCGAGCAGCGTTCTCGAAAAGCGCGGCGGCGTGGCGTCATGATGGCCGTAAGGCCGCCGGATAAGGCTTGCCACGATTAACCTGGAACGCGTCTTGCGTGCTGCGCGTCTCAAATTTGGAGGGAAGGGCGTTTTACGGCTATAATTCGAAGGTTTGAGCAAATCAACCTACACCCTAGCGCCTACCTCCCACTCACCGTTCATCCGCCGCGCCTTGCACCACGCGCGCATCCCGCCAAACGCCTGATTCGCGCGTCCAGTCATTGGAGCCCGAACAGCGAAACCGGCGAGGCTTGTGCCCGATGCAATCGAACGCGATGCGGGTCTGCGCGCGCCACTTCTCGGCCGCGCGCGACCCCACGGTCGGATGACAGGTCGGCAAACAGGGTGTTCCAAAGGAGCCTCCCGTGTTGCCGTCATTCTCTCCCGCAATCCTCGCACTCGCCGACGGCACGGTCTTTCGTGGTCACTCGATCGGCGCGTCCGGTCACACGATCGGCGAAGTGGTGTTCAACACCGCTATCACCGGTTATCAGGAAATCCTGACGGACCCAAGCTACGCCCAGCAAATCGTCACCCTGACGTATCCGCACATCGGCAATGCCGGTGTGAACGCTGAAGACGTCGAATCCACCAAAGTCCATGCCGCCGGCCTGATCATTCGAGATCTGCCGGTGCTCGCCTCGAATTTTCGCTCCGAACAATCGCTCGCCGACTATCTGAAAGCGGAAAACGTCGTCGCCATTTCGAACATCGATACCCGCAAGCTCACGCGAATCCTGCGCGACATGGGTGCGCAAAACGGCTGCATTCTGGCTGGTGACGACGAAGTTAAGGCGTTGGAACTCGCGCGCTCGTTCCCGGGTTTGTCGGGGATGGATCTCGCCAAAGTTGTGTCGACGAAAGAAAAGTACGAATGGTCGCAGTCCGAATGGCGTCTGGAAAGCGGCTACGGCGAGCAAAAGGCGCCGCAGTACCGCGTGGTCGCGTTCGACTACGGCGTGAAGTACAACATCCTGCGCATGCTGGCCGAGCGCGGTTGCCACGTCACCGTGCTGCCGGCTCAGTCCACCGCTAAAGACGCTCTTGCGCTGAACCCCGACGGCATCTTCCTCTCGAACGGCCCCGGCGACCCGGAACCGTGCGATTACGCGATTGAAGCCACGCGCGAATTCATCAAACGCGGCATTCCGACGTTCGGCATTTGCCTCGGGCACCAGATCATGGGTCTGGCTGTCGGCGCGAAGACATTGAAGATGAAGACCGGCCATCACGGCGCGAATCATCCGGTCAAGGATCTGGAAAACGGCCGCGTGGTGATCACATCGCAGAATCACGGTTTCGCCGTCGATGCCACCACGCTGCCCGCCAACGCAAAGGTCACGCATACCTCGTTGTTCGACGGCACGCTGCAGGGCTTCGCGCTCACCGACAAACCCGCGTTCTGCTTCCAGGGCCACCCGGAAGCGTCGCCGGGACCGAACGATATTGCGTACTTGTTCGATCGATTCGTCGGCCTGATGGAAGCGCAAAAAGAAGCGGCTTGAATATAGGCGCGCAGACACGCCAGACACGCAAAGACAGAACACGCAACACAATCATTGAGAGCAGTTATGCCGAAGCGGACAGACATCAAGAGCATCCTCATCATCGGCGCGGGACCGATCATCATCGGTCAGGCGTGCGAGTTCGACTATTCGGGCGCGCAGGCTTGCAAGGCGCTGCGCGAGGAAGGCTACAAGGTCATTCTCGTCAACAGCAATCCCGCGACGATCATGACCGACCCGAACACGGCCGACATCACGTATATCGAGCCGATCACGTGGGAAGTCGTCGAGCGCATCATCGACAAGGAACGCCCGGACGCGATCCTCCCGACCATGGGCGGGCAAACCGCGCTGAACTGCGCGCTCGATTTGTTCCACCACGGCGTGCTGGAAAAGTACAAGGTCGAGTTGATCGGCGCGTCGCCGGAAGCTATCGATAAAGCCGAAGACCGCCAGAAGTTCAAGGAAGCGATGACGAAGATTGGCCTCGGTTCGGCCAAGTCGGGCATCGCGCATTCCATGGAAGAAGCGTTGCAGGTGCAGGCGGAAATTGCCGCGCTGACGGGCAGCGGCGGTTATCCGACGGTGATTCGTCCGTCGTTCACGCTGGGTGGATCGGGCGGCGGGATTGCGTATAACAAGGAGGAATTCGAAGAGATTTGCCGTCGCGGGCTGGATTTATCGCCGACGCGTGAATTGCTGATCGAAGAGTCGCTGCTGGGCTGGAAAGAGTTCGAGATGGAAGTGGTCCGCGATACAAAGGACAACTGCATCATCGTGTGCTCGATCGAAAACCTGGACCCGATGGGCGTGCATACCGGCGACTCCATCACCGTCGCGCCGGCTCAAACGCTGACCGACAAGGAATATCAGATCCTGCGTAACGCATCGCTTGCGGTGCTGCGCGAGATTGGCGTGGACACGGGCGGTTCCAACGTACAGTTCGCGATCAACCCGAAAGACGGCCGCATGGTGGTCATCGAGATGAATCCGCGCGTGTCGCGTTCGTCGGCGCTGGCATCGAAGGCGACGGGTTTCCCGATCGCCAAGGTCGCAGCGAAACTGGCCGTGGGCTATACGCTCGATGAACTCAAGAACGAGATCACCGGTGGTCAGACGCCGGCATCGTTTGAGCCGACCATCGACTATGTGGTTACCAAGATTCCGCGTTTCGCGTTCGAGAAATTCCGCGAAGCCGATGCACGCCTGACAACGCAAATGAAGTCGGTCGGCGAAGTGATGGCCATTGGCCGCACGTTCCAGGAATCGTTCCAGAAGGCGTTGCGCGGACTGGAAGTGGGAGTGGACGGTCTCGATGAAAAGACCACCAGCCGCGACGAAGTGATTCGCGAAATCGGTGAGCCGGGTCCGGACCGGATCTGGTTCCTGGGCGACGCATTCCGTCTTGGCCTGACCGCTCAGGAAATCTTTGAAGAGACATCGATCGATCCGTGGTTCCTCGCACAAATCGAGCAGATCATCCAGAAGGAAAAGGCGCTCAGCGGCCGCACGGTCGATAGCCTGACCAAGGATGAAATGCTGTATCTGAAGCAGAGCGGTTTTTCGGATCGACGCCTCGCCAAATTGCTTGGGTCGGATCAAACGGCTGTGCGCAAGCATCGTCACGGGTTGAAGGTGCGTCCTGTCTACAAGCGCGTGGACACGTGCGCCGCCGAGTTTGCAACGAAAACCGCCTACATGTACTCGACCTACGAGGAAGAGTGCGAAGCGAATCCGACCGATAAAAAGAAGATCATGGTGTTGGGCGGCGGCCCGAACCGGATCGGGCAGGGCATCGAGTTCGACTATTGCTGCGTGCATGCAGCCTTGGCGATGCGCGAAGACGGCTATGAAACCATCATGGTCAACTGCAATCCCGAGACCGTTTCCACCGACTACGACACGTCCGATCGTCTGTACTTCGAGTCGCTGACGCTGGAAGACGTGCTTGAAATCGTCGATCTGGAAAAGCCGGTTGGCGTAATCGTGCAGTACGGCGGACAGACGCCGTTGAAGCTTGCGCTGGACCTCGAGGCGAACGGCGTACCTATCGTTGGAACGTCGCCGGACATGATCGACGCCGCCGAAGACCGCGAGCGTTTCCAGAAGCTGCTGCAGGACCTGAACCTGCGTCAACCGCCGAATCGCACGGCACGCGCCGAAGACGAAGCGCTGCGCCTCGCCGAAGAAATCGGCTATCCGCTGGTCGTGCGTCCGTCGTACGTGCTCGGTGGCCGCGCAATGGAAATCGTCCACGAGCCGCGTGATCTCGAACGCTACATGCGCGAAGCCGTGAAGGTTTCGCATGATTCGCCCGTGTTGCTCGACCGCTTCCTGAACGACGCCATCGAATGCGATGTCGACTGTATTTCCGATGGCGAAGCGGTGTTTATCGGCGGCGTGATGGAGCACATCGAACAGGCGGGCGTGCATTCCGGCGACTCGGCATGTTCGCTGCCGCCGTATTCGCTGTCGCAGGAAACCATCGACGAACTCAAGCGCCAGACCGGCGCCATGGCTCGCGCGCTGAACGTGATCGGCCTGATGAACGTGCAGTTTGCGATCCAGCAAGCGGTACAGGAAGACGGGTCGAAGAAGGACGTGATCTACGTGCTCGAAGTGAATCCGCGCGCTTCGCGGACGGTGCCGTATGTATCGAAGGCGACGGGTTTGCCTTTGGCCAAGATCGCCGCCCGCGCGATGGTCGGTCAAAAACTCGCCGATCAAGGCATAACGAAGGAAGTGATCCCGCCGTATTTCAGCGTCAAGGAAGCGGTGTTCCCGTTCGTGAAGTTCCCGGCTGTCGATCCGGTGCTCGGACCTGAAATGCGCTCGACGGGCGAAGTAATGGGCGTGGGCCGCACGTTCGGCGAAGCGCTGTTCAAGTCGCAACTCGCGGCCGGTTCGCGCTTGCCGGAAAGCGGCACGGTCCTGCTGACGGTCATGGATGCCGACAAGCAGAAGGCCGTGGAAGTCGCGACCATGCTGCACGAGCTGGGCTACCCGATCGTGGCGACCAAGGGCACGGCGTCGGCTATCCAGGCCGCGGGCGTGCCGGTTAAGGTGGTCAACAAGGTGAAGGACGGCCGGCCGCACATCGTGGACATGATCAAGAACGGCGAGATTGCGCTGGTCTTCACCACCGTCGATGAAACCCGCGCCGCGATTGCCGATTCCCGCTCGATCCGCATGAGCGCACAGGCCAACAAGGTCACGTACTACACGACTATGTCGGGCGCGCGCGCGGCGGTCGAAGGACTGCGATATCTGAAGGACCTAGAAGTCTATGATTTACAAGGACTCCATGCTCGCCTAAACTAAGGTTTCTGATTCGAGTCTCTGCAGTATCAGCAGTCTCCAAATGAAGTCTAAGTTTCAAGGGCCGCGGTTAAGCGGCGTCTTCCTTTTTTACCGGGAGATGCACTTAACCGCGGTAATTTTTTTACGTCTGCATCTTTGCGTAATGAGTTGTTTATGAGCACAGTTCCTTTGACTAAACGCGGCGCGGCAATGCTCCGCGACGAATTGCAACGCCTCAAATCCGTGGAGCGTCCGGCTGTCGTGAATTCGATCTCCGAAGCCCGCGCGCAGGGCGACTTGTCCGAAAACTCTGAATATGACGCGGCCAAGGAGAAGCAGGGCTTTATCGAAGGCCGGATTGCCGAGATCGAGTCGAAGCTGGCCGGGGCGCAAGTGATTGACCCAACGACCGTGGAGGCTGACGGGCGCGTGATTTTCGGCGCGACGGTCGAACTGGAAGAGACGGCTACGGGCGACACGGTCACTTACCAGATCGTCGGCGACGACGAAGCGGACATCGACCACGGCCTGGTCTCCATCAGCTCGCCCATCGCCCGTGCGCTGATTGGCAAGAGCGAGGGCGACGTGGCGTCGGTCCAGGCGCCGAGCGGCGCGCGCGAGTACGAAATCATCGCGGTCAAGTACGTCTGATGGCCCATCGATTTTTTCGGATTATCGCCATGATCTGGGTCGGCAGCGTGCTGACGCTCGGGTACGTGGCGGCCCCGGTGCTGTTCAGCATGCTTGACCGGACGTCGGCGGGATCGGTTGCCGCGCAACTGTTTCGCATCGAGGGATTTCTCGGCGTGATCTGCGCGCTGCTGCTGCTGGTATTGGCTAATCGCCTCGTTCGAACGGGTTTCGCCGAATACAAGCGGACCCGTTGGGTCATCGCGGGCATGTTGTTGTGCGTGTTGATCGGGTATTTCGCGCTGCAGCCATTCATGAATGCGCTGCGCGTGGCGGCCCAGGAAGGCGGGGTGGAACTCGCGCAATCGCCGTATGCAAGCCGCTTTGGCATGCTGCACGGCTTCTCCAGCGCGTTCTATCTGGTGGAGAGCGTGCTCGGATTGTTGTTGTTCTGGCGCCTGCCGCCTGCAAAATTTCCAGCGCAATCGGTCATTCCGAAGGGAAAAACGGCTAGCGTCGCGGCACGTCGCGCGCGCGGTTAAAAAAAGCCGGTCATGCCCGGGGGTATCGGGCGTGACCGGCTTTTTGCTTTCCGGACGAACCGGAACAGGCTTATTTCGACGATTGATGGTGCCGCTTGGCGCTCGGCAGACGCTTCTTTGCGCGTTTGACGTTGCCGCCAGCGGTCACACGTTCGTTGCCGCGAACCAACAGTTTTTGCTTCTTCGGCTTGCGGACCACAGGTGCGTCACGCGTGATCTTGACGACCTTGACCACGCGCGGCGCACGTCCCTTCGACGAGGTCTCAGCGGCGGCTTCGCCTGCGCTCGGAGGCGCTATGCGGTTGGCGCCGCGGACACCGGCAACGCGCGACGGCTTGGGCGCTTGGTCGCTTTCCGGCCGCCATACCACGAGCAACTTGCCGATTTGCTGGACCGGCGCGGCATCTAGCTTGTCGCAGATCTCGGCGTAGGCGGCGACACGGGCTTCACGGTCGTCGCCGAACACGCGGATCTTGATGAGCTGATGTGCAGCAAGGTGCACCTCGATCTCGGCCAGAACGGCCTCGGTCAGCCCGTCACCGCCAACGAGTACGACGGGCTTGAGCGCATGAGCTTGGGAGCGCAGGTCGGCGCGTTGGGCGGGAGAAAGTTTGAGAGCTGACATGAGAAGTAACGGACTCGACTAAAATGAGAGGCGCCGTAGCGTAAAAGTGGCTAAACGGTCGCGATTGCAAAACAAAGACGGGCAGGGCAGGACGCCTTGCTCAAGAAAATGACGGACGGCGCGAGGCGATGCGGCGAGCAACGGACTTGATTTTAACGAATCTTTAATCGCCGGAGCTCGGACGCCGCCCCTTGCCAGATAAGCCCGAAGCACATTATCAGCTTCGGGTCTCCGGCAAACGTCGCTGGCAAACACAGGGCGCAACGGTGCCTGAGTCGGCTAGCTACTTCGGCTGTCCACATCGACGAAGGCTGCCTCATAAATGAGCAGCAGCCCGAATTAGACGCGTATTATCCGCTAAAAGCACAGTTTCACGCAGCAAGAGTTCATTCTTAATGGCAAAAAACCGCTTCAATTACTCGTGGCTGCACGACCACATCAACGACCCATACGTGAAACTCGCGCAGCGCGAGGGCTATCGGGCGCGCGCGGCATACAAGCTGAAGGAGATCGACGAGCAGGATAAGTTGATCAAACCGGGCCAGATCATTGTCGACCTTGGCTCGACTCCGGGGAGCTGGAGCCAATACGCGCGCAACCAATTGGCTAAAGGGTCCAAGCGGGGTGAAACGCGCGAAGGCGGGATCGATGGCAAGATCATCGCGCTCGACCTGTTGCCCATGGAGTCGATTGCCGACGTGATTTTCATCCAGGGTGATTTCCGCGAAGACTCGGTATTGGACCAGTTGAAGGAAATCGTGGGCGACCATCAAGTCGACCTTGTAATTTCCGACATGGCCCCCAACCTCTCAGGAGTTGCAAGCGCGGATGCGGCGCGAATGGAACATCTGTGCGATCTGGCGCTGGACTTCTCGCAGAACCATTTAAAGCCGGAAGGCGCCTTATTGGTCAAATGTTTTCACGGCAGCGGCTATAGTCAAATAGTGGAGAAGTTCAAGCATCAATTCAAAATCGTCGCGCCGCGCAAGCCAAAGGCATCGCGCGACAAATCGTCCGAAACGTTTATTTTGGGCAGGCAACTCAAGCGTCGGGATTGAGAGTTGCAGGTGGAAACGCCGCCGGGGACCGGGTGTCCCGACGGTTGATTTGCCGAATATGTCCAAACAATCGGGTCCCGGCCGCTATCTTCGTGCTAGCTAAAGGTTATAGCAGGGGTTTGCGGTCTGGATTAGAATGCTTTGGTGGTGCCGCAAGGCGAATGTAGGCGCCCGTCTATGAGTGAAGGAGTGGTGCTTTGAACAACAATATGTTCTCTAAGGCAGCGGTGTGGCTGGTTATCGCACTGGTGCTGTTCACGGTGTTCAAGCAGTTCGACAAGCCCCGCGTCCAGGAAGGTGTTTCGTATTCGCAATTCATGGACGACGCGAAGTCCGGTAAGGTTAAGACAGTTACCGTTCAGGGCCGTAATCTCACCGTTACTCCCGCAGACGGTCAGAAATATCAAATCGTGTCGCCTGGCGATATCTGGATGGTCGGCGACTTGATGAAGTACGGCGTCCAGGTCAGCGGCAAGGCTGATGACGAACCGAACGCGCTCGTTTCCGCGCTGTATTACCTCGGACCGACGATCCTGATCATCGGTTTCTGGTTCTTCATGATGCGGCAGATGCAGGGCGGCGGGAAAGGCGGAGCATTTTCGTTCGGCAAGTCGCGAGCGCGGCTGATCGACGAGAACAACAACGCAATCAATTTTACCGACGTCGCAGGCTGTGACGAAGCGAAGGAAGAGGTCTCCGAGCTAGTCGACTTCCTGCGCGATCCGCAGAAATTCCAGAAGCTGGGCGGGCGTATCCCTCGCGGCGTATTGCTGGTCGGGCCTCCGGGTACGGGTAAGACGCTGCTGGCGCGCGCCATTGCCGGCGAAGCGAAAGTACCGTTCTTCAGTATTTCGGGTTCGGACTTCGTTGAAATGTTCGTTGGTGTGGGCGCGGCCCGGGTGCGCGACATGTTCGAGCAGGCCAAGAAGCACGCGCCGTGTATCGTGTTTATCGACGAAATCGATGCTGTGGGCCGTCATCGCGGCGCCGGCATGGGTGGCGGTAACGACGAGCGCGAACAGACGTTGAACCAGATGCTCGTGGAAATGGACGGGTTCGAGGCGAACTCCGGCGTGATCGTGATCGCTGCAACCAACCGTTCCGACGTGCTGGACAAAGCGTTGCTGCGTCCAGGCCGTTTCGACCGTCAGGTGTACGTGGGCTTGCCGGATATCCGCGGCCGCGAACACATCATGAAGGTCCATCTGCGCAAGGTGCCTATTTCGAACGACGTCGACGCTTCGGTGATCGCACGCGGCACGCCGGGCTTCTCGGGCGCCGATCTGGCGAACCTTGTGAACGAAGCAGCGTTGTTTGCAGCGCGTCGCGGCAAGCGGATCGTCGAAATGGCTGACTTCGAAGACGCGAAAGACAAGATCTTCATGGGTCCGGAACGTAAGTCGGCTGTAATGCGTGAAGAAGAGCGTCGCAATACGGCTTATCACGAGTCGGGTCACGCGGTGGTGGCGAAGCTCCTGCCGCACGCCGATCCGGTTCACAAGGTCTCCATCATGCCGCGCGGCTGGGCGTTGGGTATCACGTGGCAGTTGCCGGAGCATGATCGGGTCAATCTGTATCGTGACAAGATGCTCGAGGAAATCGCCATCCTGTTCGGTGGCCGTGCAGCGGAGGAAGTGTTCCTGAACTCCATGTCCACGGGTGCTTCGAATGACTTTGAGCGCGCGACCAAGATGGCGCGTGACATGGTGACGCGTTACGGCATGTCGGATGTGCTCGGCACGATGGTGTATGTCGACACGGAACAAGACGGCGTGTTCGGCAAGATGGCGTCGAAGACGGTGTCCGAAGCCACGCAGCAAAAGGTCGATGCTGAAATTCGCCGGATTCTTGACGATCAGTATGGGCTTGCCCGCAAGCTGCTGGAAGACAACCGCGACAAGGTCGAATCCATGACGAAGGCGCTGCTGGAATGGGAAACCATCGACGCGGAGCAGATTAGCGACATCATGGGCGGTCGTCCGCCACGTCCGCCGAAGAATCTGCCGCCGCCGTCGGGTGATCCGTCGTCGGGTGGTGGAAATGCCGGCGCGGAAGTCAAACCGGGTAACGCCACGGCTCCTGCTTCAGCCTGACGCGATCCTGAAGCAAGTCAGAAGGGGCTGGTGTGTTTTCACACCAGCCCCTTTTCCGTTGTGGTTCGCTTTTTCAGGTATCCAAGCGGAGGTTCACCGGCTTGGAGCGGCAATTGTTGTTTGAACCTGGCCGTATGGACGTCGAACGGCGGACCGATCGGTGTACTCGGCGTACTAATAGCAACGTAGCTCCTTCATCGGCTGGCCTGACCACTATGCAGTCTTCACCTCTCCCGAACGGGCATCGCGCCATTGCTCAGCCGCTTCAATGCGGCCGGTTCACGCTGACTTTCGAGCGCCCGTTGATCATGGGCATCCTCAATGTCACGCCGGATTCGTTTTCTGACGGCGGTCGTTTCGTCGCGCGCGACGCCGCGCTCGTGCAGGCCACTGAGATGATTCGCGACGGTGCCGACATCATCGATATTGGCGGCGAGTCGACCCGTCCGGGCGCGCCGCCAGTCCCGCTGGACGAGGAGCTTGAGCGCGTGATCCCGGTAATCGAAGCGTTGCGGTCGGCGGGCGTGCCGCTTTCCATCGATACCTACAAGCCAGCGGTCATGCGCGCCGCGCTTTCCGCCGGCGCGGATATGGTCAACGACATCTGGGGCTTGCGTCGTGAAGGCGCGCTTGAGGCTGTCAAAAACAGCACGTGCGGACTCTGCGTCATGCATATGCTTGGCGAGCCGCAAACCATGCAGATGCATGAGCCTGTGTATCAAGACGTCGTGGCGGACGTGCGCGAATTCTTCGAGGAACGGCTGCTTACGCTGACGGCGGCCGGAATCAGCGCGGAGCGAATCTGCTTCGATCCCGGTTTTGGATTCGGCAAGTCTGTGATCGATCATAATTACACTTTGCTGGCGCATTTCGCCGAGACCCGGCCTGCGAATTCGTGCGTCCCGTTGCTGGCTGGCATGTCGCGCAAGTCGATGCTCGGCGCCGTGACCGGGCGAACGCAACCGGCCGGGCGTGTGGCGGCGAGCGTGGCGGCGGCGGTTTGTGCGGCTGAGCAAGGCGCGGCCATTGTGCGCGTGCATGACGTCGCGGCGACTGCCGATGCATTGAAGGTTTGGCAGGCGATGCATGCTGCCGACCGTTCAAGTCAAAGGACGAGTCCGCTTGACTCAATGACCGACATGACGAAGGCATAGCCATTGCGGTTGGCCCAACACATTTGAAGTTCACAGTTCGCGCTCAATTTTTTGCGCAAGGATAAAAACGAAACGATGGCACGTCGATATTTTGGAACAGATGGTATTCGGGGGAAGGTCGGCGAAGCTCCGATCACGCCTGATTTTGTGTTGCGGCTGGGCTATGCAGCCGGGAAAGTGCTGGCGGGCGCCGATCGATGGGCGCAGCGCGGCAGCCGTCCGACGGTGCTGATCGGCAAGGACACGCGGGTGTCGGGGTACATGCTGGAAGCAGCGCTGGAGTCGGGTTTTTCGGCCGCAGGCGTCGACGTCATGCTGGCCGGCCCGATTCCGACGCCGGGCGTCGCGTACCTGACGCGGGCCTTGCGCCTCGCGGCGGGCGTGGTGATCAGCGCATCGCATAACCCGTACTACGACAACGGCATCAAGTTTTTTTCCGCCGATGGCAACAAGCTCCCGGACGAAGTCGAGTTGCAGATCGAGGCGCAACTTGACGAACCCATGTCCTGCGCACCGTCCGAACTGCTGGGCAAGGCTCGCCGGCTGGACGATGCTCGCGGCCGCTACATCGAATTCTGCAAGAGTACGTTCCCGGCCAGCTTCGATTTGCACGGTCTCAAGCTGGTGGTTGATTGCGCTCACGGCGCTGCGTACGACGTCGCGCCGCAAGTGTTCCACGAGCTTGGCGCGGAAGTGGTGACGATCGGCGTGTCCCCGAACGGCTTCAATATCAATGATGGCGTGGGAGCAACCGCGCCCGATGCGTTGGTGCGAGCGGTCAAGGAGCATCGTGCGGATATCGGTATTGCGCTCGATGGCGATGCGGACCGCCTGCAGGTCGTCGATGCCTCAGGACGGCTCTACAACGGCGACGAACTGCTGTACGTGCTGGTGAAGGATCGCATTGCGACGGACGGGCGCGTGGACGGCGCCGTCGGCACGTTGATGACGAACATGGCGGTCGAGGTCGCGCTGAAGCAGGCGGGCGTGCAGTTCGTGCGCGCCGCCGTGGGCGATCGCTATGTACTCGAGAAACTGCGTGAGAACAACTGGATGCTGGGCGCGGAGGGGTCGGGGCATATCCTGTCGCTTGACCGGCATTCCACGGGCGACGGCATCGTTTCGGCGCTCCTCGTGCTCGCGGCAATAAAGCGCGGCGGCAAGCCGCTCGCCGACCTGCTCGACGGCATCAAGTTGTTCCCGCAGAAGCTCATCAATGTGCGCATGAGTCCCGACGCCGACTGGAAGAGCAGCAACACGATCAAGCAGGCGATCAAGGACGCCGAGCGCGCGCTCGAATCGCATGGCCGGGTGCTGATCCGCGCGTCGGGAACGGAGCCGGTGCTGCGCGTGATGGTGGAAGCTGCGTCAGAGGCGGACGCGGTCGCGCACGCAGAAAGCATTGCGAAGGTAGTGAAGGACGCGACGACTTAAGCGTCGCAAACGATTGAAGCACGACCAGAGTACCGAAAACGCCACGGTTTGCGCCGTGGCGTTTTTTTTGCATTCAAGTGATTGCGGATGCCTGTTCCAGGTATCGACGTCTTTAAAAGAACGAGCGATCCAAAAAATCACGTCAATTGGACCGCAAGATTACGCGGCATTGTGCGGCTGAAAAATAATTGAAAGAAACATGGCCGAATCGGCTCAACAGCGGTCCCATCAAGCCTTGGTGGGCTAACTTCTGAACTTTAAACTTTCGTTACCGTAAGCCCGTTGTCACGCTGGCTTCATCATTCGTCATCGGACTGTCACATTGAGCCCCTATCCTTCGCGGTGTCGAGCCACTTGCTCACAACCCTGGAGATCACATGAAATTGATGCACACCGCGCTTGCAGGCATCGTCGGCGCAATGTTTGCGATGTCAGCTCAAGCTGCGGACATCACCGGCGCGGGCAGTACCTTCGCTGCACCGATTTACACGAAATGGGCCGATACGTACCAGAAGTCGGGCGGCGGCAAGGTTAACTACCAAGGTATCGGTTCCTCGGGCGGCATCAAGCAAATCATCGCGAAGACGGTGGATTTCGCTGGCTCGGACGCACCGCTGAAGGACGACGAACTGGCCAAGCAGGGGCTTTTCCAGTTTCCGACAGTGGTTGGCGGCGTAGTCCCGGCGATCAACGTGCCGGGTATCAAGGCAGGTGAGATGACGCTGTCGGGTGAAGTTCTCGGCGACATCTACCTCGGCAAGATCAAGAAGTGGAATGACCCGGCTATCGCCGCACTGAATCCGAAGCTGAAGCTGCCGGATACGGACATTGCTGTCGTGCGCCGCGCTGACGGTTCGGGCACGAGCTTCATCTGGACGAACTATTTGTCCAAGGTGAACGCCGAGTGGAAGAGCAAGGTCGGTGAAGGTTCGACGGTCAACTGGCCGACAGGCACGGGCGGCAAGGGCAACGACGGCGTCGCCGCGTTCGTTCAGCGTCTGCCGGGTGCTATCGGTTATGTGGAATGGGCGTACGCTAAGCAAAACAAGATGACGTACGTCGACTTGAAGAATGCAGCGGGCGCAGTGGTCGAGCCGAAGACGGAAACGTTCAAGGCTGCAGCAGCGAGCGCAGACTGGTCGAAGTCGTTCTATCAAATCCTGACGAACGAGCCGGGCAAGGACGCATGGCCGATCGTAGGCGCAACCTTCGTGCTGCTCCACACGACGCAGGACAAGGAAGCACAAGGCGCGGAAACGCTGAAGTTCTTCGGCTGGGCGTTCAAGAACGGCACGCAAGCAGCGAACGAACTCGACTACATCTCGTTGCCTGATTCGGTCGTTGCCGAAATCGAAACGCAGTGGAAAGAGAAGGTCAAGGACGCGTCGGGCAAGGCAGTTGCGCAATAAGTTTAGTAGCACGTAACCAAGCTTCTGGCTTTTCTGTCCGTATTGCCGCGCGGCATCCGCCGCGCGGCCCTTCCGAAGGTTCCCATGTCGGACATCAACCTCGCATCGACTCCGCCCGCCAGCCGCGCTCAACGCGCTCCGGGTCGTCTCGGTGATATCGTTTTCGGTGGGCTGACACGGCTTGCCGCCGTCGTCACGCTGCTGCTGCTGGGCGGCATTATTGTGTCGCTGATCATAGCGTCACTGCCTACGCTTCAAAAATTTGGCCTCAGTTTCCTGTGGCGTTCCGATTGGGATCCACAAACCGATAGTTTCGGCGCGCTCGTGCCTATCTACGGCACCATCGCTACGTCCATCATTGCGTTGATCATCGCCGTGCCCGTGAGCTTCGGCATTGCGCTGTTCCTGACCGAGCTCGCGCCCGCGTGGCTGCGCCGGCCGCTCGGCGTGGCAATTGAGCTGCTGGCCGCGATCCCGTCGATTGTGTACGGCATGTGGGGCCTGCTGGTGTTCTCTCCCATCTTCGCAACGTATTTCGAAAAGCCGCTGGGCAGCGCGCTCGGGAACGTCTGGTTGATCGGCCGCTTTTTCCAGGGACCGCCTATTGGCATAGGCATTTTGTGTGCCGGTGTGATCCTGGCGATCATGATCATTCCGTACATCGCGGCCGTGATGCGCGACGTGTTCGAAGTCACGCCCGTGCTGCTGAAGGAATCGGCATACGGCATTGGCTGCACGACCTGGGAAGTGATGTGGAAGATCGTGTTGCCGTTCACGCGAACCGGTGTGATCGGTGGCGTGATGCTCGGCCTTGGCCGCGCACTCGGTGAAACCATGGCGGTGACTTTCGTGATCGGCAATACCAATCTGCTCGATAACGTCTCGCTGTTTTCGCCAGGCAACAGCATTACCTCCGCGCTTGCGAATGAGTTTGCTGAAGCGAGCCCGGGCCTGCATACATCGGCGTTGATGGAACTGGGCTTGATCCTGTTCCTGATTACGTTCATCGTCCTTTCACTGTCCAAACTCATGTTGCTGCGCCTCGAAAAGTCGGAGGGTGGCAAGTGAACCGGTCAACTACTCCATTCCCCGGTTCCGGTAATCCGGAGCGGGAAGAAGCCACGCGCATCAAGTTGCAACGGCGCCGTCGTGGCAAAAACGTGGTCGCGCTGGTGTTGTCGCTGGCGGCCATGGCGTTCGGCTTGTTGTGGCTCGTGTGGATTCTGTTCACCACGGTCAAGCTCGGCATTGGCGGTATGTCGATCGAACTGTTCACGCAGAACACGCCTCCGCCCAACACCGATGGCGGCGGTTTGCTGAACGCGATTGTCGGCAGCTTGATGCTCGTGCTGCTCGCAACTTTTATTGGCACGCCGCTTGGGATTCTCGCGGGCGTTTATCTCGCCGAATACGGCGACAAGCGCTGGCTCGCCAGCGTGACGCGCTTCATCAACGACATCCTGTTGTCGGCGCCATCGATTGTGATCGGCTTGTTCGTGTATGCGCTGGTAGTCGCGCAAATGGGGCGCTTTAGCGGCTGGGCCGGCGTGATCGCGCTCGCTTTGCTGCAGATTCCCATCGTGATTCGCACGACGGAAAACATGTTGCGGCTCGTGCCGAACGCGCTGCGTGAAGCGGCCTTCGCACTCGGCACGCCGAAGTGGAAGATGATCTGTTCGATCACGCTGAAGGCGTCGGTGAGCGGCATTGTGACGGGCGTCTTGCTCGCCGTTGCACGCATCACCGGTGAAACGGCGCCGCTGCTCTTCACGGCGCTGTCCAACCAGTTCTTCTCGTGGGACATGAATCAACCGGTGGCCAACCTGCCCGTCACGATCTACAAGTTCGCGATGAGCCCGTTCCCACAATGGCAAGCGCTCGCGTGGGCCGGCGTGTTCCTGATCACGCTTGGCGTGCTCGGTCTGAACATCCTGGCACGCACGATCTTCTCGAAAAAATAAGGCGGAAATCATTCCATGAACACAGTCGCAAGCGATGTAAGCGCTAAAAGCGCTAATCCGGCCGCCGGCAGTGACAATTCCGGCGCCCCAGTCGAACGCGGTGCAGCGCCCGGCAGCTTCAAGCCGACCCATCACGCGCCGCCGGTCGGATCGATGAAACCGAAGATCGAGGTGAACAACCTCAACTTCTTCTATAACAAGTTTCATGCCCTGAAGAACATTAACCTGCGGATTCCTGAACATAAGGTGACTGCGTTCATCGGTCCGTCGGGATGCGGCAAGTCCACGCTGCTGCGCACGTTCAACAAGATGTACGCGCTGTATCCGGAGCAGCGCGCGGAAGGCGAGATCCTGATGGACGGCAACAACCTGCTCGATACCAGCCGCGATATCTCGCTGCTGCGTGCACGCGTGGGCATGGTGTTCCAGAAGCCGACGCCGTTCCCCATGTCGATCTACGACAACATCGCGTTTGGCGTGAAGATGTTCGAGCAACTGTCGCGCTCGGAGATGGACGACCGCGTGGAGTGGGCGCTGACGAAAGCGGCGCTGTGGAACGAAGTGAAGGACAAGCTGCAACAAAGCGGCTATGGCCTCTCGGGTGGACAACAGCAGCGCCTGTGCATTGCACGCGGCATTGCAATTCGCCCGGAAGTGCTGTTACTCGACGAACCGTGTTCGGCACTCGACCCGATTTCGACGGGACGCATTGAAGAATTGATCGCCGAACTGAAGGACGATTACACGGTCGTGATCGTCACGCACAACATGCAGCAGGCGGCGCGTTGTTCGGACTACACTGCTTACATGTATCTAGGCGAATTGATTGAATTCGGCGATACGGAAAAGATCTTCATCAAGCCGTCCCGCAAGGAAACGGAAGACTACATCACTGGCCGGTTTGGTTGAGAGCATAACGGGCTAAAAAAGGACTTCAGGGAGCACATATGTCCGATAAACATTTGTCGAGCCAGTTCGACGCCGATCTGAATGCGGTGTCATCGAAGGTGCTGGAAATGGGCGGTCTGGTCGAGTCGCAAATCATCCAGGCCATGCAGGCGCTCAATACGTTCGACATGGATATTGTCGAAGCGGTGGTGCTCGCCGAGACGCGCCTGAATACCATGGAAGTCGAGATTGACGAGGAATGCAGCAACATCATCGCGCGCCGTCAGCCGGCTGCGCGTGACCTGCGTTTGTTAATGGCAATTTCGAAAACGATTACGAATCTCGAGCGTGCCGGCGACGAAGCCGAGAAGATCGCCAAGCGTGTGCGACGCATTAATGAAGATGGCATGGGGCGTAACGTCAATATCGCGGAGATCAAGTTGTCGGGCGAAATGGCGGTATCTATCTTGCGCCGTGCATTAGATGCATTCGCGCGTCTGGATACGGTCGCCGCGGCGCAAATTGTTCGCGACGACAAAGCCATCGACGAAGAATTCCGTGCGTTCGTGCGCAAGCTGGTCACGTACATGATGGAAGATCCGCGCATGATTTCGGCGGGCCTCGATTATCTGTTCATCGCTAAAGCGGTCGAACGGATTGGCGATCATGCAAAGAACATTGCGGAGTTCATTATTTACATTGTGAAGGGAACGGATGTCCGCCATGTGTCGCGCGATCAACTCGAACGCGAAGCACTGAGCTGATGCTTTTCTGATCCCAATGTTGGTTGTTTAACTTACGCGAAGAAGGTTACAGAGGTGCCGATGCCCAGCAGCATTCTCGTTATAGAAGACGAACCCGCGATTTCCGAATTGATTTCGGTGAATCTGCAACACGCGGGCCATTGCCCCATTCGTGCTTATAACGCGGAACAGGCGCAAAACCTGATCAGCGATGTCTTGCCCGACCTGGTGCTTCTCGACTGGATGCTGCCGGGTAAATCCGGTATCGCCTTTGCGCGGGAATTACGGGGCAACGAACGCACGAAACATATTCCGATCATCATGCTTACTGCCCGCGGCGACGAGCAGGACAAGGTGCTCGGACTAGAGATTGGTGCGGACGATTATGTGACGAAGCCGTTTTCGCCGAAAGAATTGATGGCGCGAATCAAGGCGGTATTGCGCCGGCGCGCGCCGCAATTAACGGAAGACGTGGTCGCAATCAATGGCCTGCGTCTCGATCCGGCCACTCACAGGGTGGCGGCGCATTCAAACGGTCATGGCAGCGACGATATCAAGCTCGATCTCGGACCGACCGAGTTCCGCTTGCTGCATTTCTTCATGACGCACCCCGAGCGCGTGCATAGCCGCACACAATTGCTGGATCAGGTGTGGGGCGATCACGTATTCGTGGAAGAGCGGACGGTGGACGTGCATATCAAGCGTCTGCGCGCCGCCCTGAAGCCCGCGGGTTGCGATGCTATGATTGAAACGGTTCGTGGCAGCGGTTACAGGCTAGCCAAGAGCGCTTGATAGAGTGCACGACAAGAGTCAATGAGACCCGCGACCAATCGTGGTCGCGTGGTAATAATCTCGATCCGCTAATTCATGAATATCATCTGGACGCGTTCTCTCGTGTCCCTCGCGTTGCTCGCGGTATTGAGCGGGATCGTCGGCGCGCTGTTCGGAGTGCGCGCCGGACTTTGTTTCGCGCTGGTCATGCTGGTTCTTCAAACCCTCTTCACCACCTTTCATACGCAACGCCTGTGGCGCTTGCTGGATGCGCCCGTGTATGGCGAAGTCCCGAGCGCACCCGGCGTGTGGGGCGAGATTTATTATCGGCTGCATAAGCTTGCGAAGCGCTGGCATGCCCAGGTGCGTCAGGTCGAGCAGCAGCATTCACGGTTTATCCAGGGTATCCAGGCGTCGCCGAATGGCGTGGCCATGCTCGATGACAGCGACCAGATCGAGTGGTGCAACGCCATTGCGGAAACCCATTTCGGGCTCGATGCAAAACGCGATTTGCGCCAGCACATTACGCATCTCGTGCGTCAGCCCGATTTCGTTCGTTATCTCGCTTCGCAACATTATGAGTCGGTGCTGGTCATGCGCGGTATGGGGCTGAACCGGCAGCATGTATTGTCGGTGCAAATATTTCCCTACGGCGAAAACCGCAAACTGATTCTGACTCAGGACATAACGGAACTGGAAAGAACCGATTCCATGCGCCGCGATTTTGTCGCGAACGTTTCGCACGAGTTGAAGACACCGTTGACGGTGTTGTCCGGCTTTCTCGAAACCATGCGCGAGTTGCCGCTAAATGAATCCGACCGGGCGCGATATCTGGAGATGATGGAGCAGCAGTCGTCGCGGATGCAGAACATTGTGCGCGACTTGCTTGTGCTTGCGAATCTGGAAGGCGATGTCAAACCACCGAGCGACGATGTTCTCGATATGCGCGCAGTACTGCGCCATCTTGAAGAGGACGCCGATAATCTTTCGAATGGCCGGCATCGAATCACATTCGATGTTGATGAAGCGTTGACGGTGTCCGGTTCGGAAACGGAAATTGTGAGCGCGCTCGCGAATCTGGTGACGAATGCAATTCGTTATACGCCGGATGGTGGAACGATTGATGTCTCGTGGCAGCGCGTTAAAGATCGCGCAGTGTTTTCAGTGCGCGATAGCGGACTCGGTATTCCGCCCGAACATATTCCCCGTTTGACCGAACGGTTTTATCGTGTGGATAGAAGCCGCTCGCGCGATACCGGTGGTACGGGCTTGGGGCTTGCAATCGTCAAGCATGTATTGCAACGCCATCTGGCCGATCTCGAAGTCAAGAGCGAGGAAGGGCGGGGAAGCACCTTCTCGGTCAAGTTTTCGGCTGCCCGTACGGCGATGAGAAAATCGATCGCGGCTTGAATCGTGGCTTCAAGGGGAAGGCGGCTTATAACGCCGCCAGTCAGTGCATCAAGGGCAGAACTTCGCGAGCAGGCCCAGTTGAGCATTGCGCATCGACTTGCCCGGACGTCGCCGCTTGTAATGCCCATCGCTTTGCATGAGCCACGCCGACTGGTTGTCGCCGAGAAATACGGACAACCCTTCCGCAATCACGCGCCGTTTCAGGCGCCGGTCGTTCACCGGAAACGCCACTTCAACGCGCCGGAAGAAGTTGCGGTCCATCCAGTCCGCACTCGACAAATACACCTTCTCTTCTCCGCCCGCGTAAAAATAAAAGATGCGGTGATGTTCGAGAAAGCGTCCAACGATAGATCGCACCGTAATGTTCTCGGAGAGATCTTCCACACCGGGTTTTAACGCGCAGACGCCACGCACGATCAAGTCGATTTTCACGCCGGCTTGCGACGCTTCATACAACGCGATAATCACGGTTGGTTCGAGCAACGCGTTCATCTTCGCGACAATCCGCGCTTTCTTTCCCGCGCGCGCGTTGTCGGCTTCAGCACGAATGGCTTCGATCAAATTCGGATGCAGCGTAAAAGGCGCTTGCCAAAGCTGATGCAGGCGTAATTCGCCGCCGATGCCGGTGAGTTGCTGGAACACGTGATGCACGTCTTCGCAGACTTCCTGATCCGAGGTCATCACGGCGAAATCGGTATAAAGACGCGCCGTACGCGGATGATAGTTTCCCGTCCCTAGATGCACATAACGCCTGAGCACCATCTTGCCGTGCTGCGAGACACGCCGCACGATCAGCATCATTTTCGCGTGGCATTTGTGGCCGACCACGCCGTACACCACATGCGCGCCCACCGCCTCAAGTTGCGACGCCCAGCTGATATTGGTCTCTTCGTCGAAGCGCGCGAGCAATTCCACCACGACGGTCACTTCCTTGCCGTTGCGCGCGGCTTGCATCAGCGCGTCCATCAACGGGGAGTCCGTGCCGGTCCGGTAAATTGTTTGCTTGATCGCGACCACTTGAGGGTCCTTGGCCGCCTGCAGCAGCAACTCGAGCACGGGCTGAAAGCTCTCGTACGGATGATGCAGGAGGATATCGCCCTGGTCGATGGCATCGAACATGTTCGACGCTGCTGCAATCGCCTTCGGCACCGCTGGAATGTGCGGCACGAACTTCAGGTCCGGCCGGTCGACCATCTCGGGCAACGGCATCAGGCGCACGAGATTCACGGGCCCGTTCACGCGATAACAATCGCGGTCGTTCAGTTCGCTCTCGTCGAGCAGGCGCCGGATCATGTGCGGCGGCGTTTCCGCCGACACTTCCAGTCGCACCGCATTGCCCAGATGCCGCGCGGGCAGTTCGCCCTGCAGCGCCACGCGCAGGTTGGTGATTTCGTCTTCATCGACGAACAATTCGCTGTTGCGCGTGATGCGAAACTGGTTGCAACTGCGCACCATCAAATGCGGAAACAGCGCGTCGACAAAACGCTGCATCAGCGAGCTCAACAGCACAAAACCGTGCGGATAGCCCGACAGCGCCTCGGGCATGCGCACGAGCCGGGGCAGCGCGCGCGGCGCCTGCACGATGCCCATCATCGCCTGACGGCCGAACGCGTCCTTACCTTCCAGCTCGACCACGAAGTTCAGGCTCTTGTTCAGCACGCGCGGAAACGGATGCGCGGGATCCAGGCCGATAGGCGTGAGCACCGGCAGCAACTCGTTCTGGAAATAATCGCGGGCCCAGTCGGTCTGCGCCTCGCTCCACGATTCCACGCCATGAAAGTAGATTCCTTCGCTTTCCAGCGCCGGAAACACGGTGCTCTGAAGCATCACGTATTGCTGATGGACCAGTCGATGCGCACGTTCGACGACGAGGTCGTACACATGCTGCAGCGACATGCCGTCAGGCGAAAGCGAGCCCGGGTTATCGCGCATCTGTTCCTGCATGCCGGCCACGCGGACTTCGAAGAATTCGTCCAGGTTGCTGCTGGTAATACAGATGAAGCGAAGCCGTTCGAGTAACGGAACGGCGGTATCGGCGGCTTGCGACAATACACGTTCGTTAAAACCCAGAATGCCCAGTTCGCGATTGAGAAGGGGATAGCGTAAGGACATCGATAGTATTGGCAGTCAAAAAAACAGAATGTGCAAGGATCGCTCGGAATGGTTCACAGTATGATGACGTTTTTGTGAAATCGCCGTGTCATAAATCTACCGCAGGGCTCAGGTAAGGTTGATTCTGGCAAGGTTCGCCCTGCGTTGCGTCCTGTTTCGTATAACAATCGAAAGCGGATTCATCGGCGCAGTTTGCTGCACTGGATTGTTTGCAAGACCAGCACAGTCGTCCGCTTGGACTTAAAATTGGCGCGCTGCTGCGGCGCGGCGTGTTCCAATGCTGCCCGACCGTTGGAGCGATAAGACGCCAGCGGGCACAACCCTACGGAACCTGGAAAATCGATGGTCAACCCCCCTCATCTTTTGGCAGCCGTAGATCTCGGATCGAACAGCTTCAGGCTGATCGTCGGGCGCGTCGAGGAGACGCCTTCCGGCAGCCCGATCTATCAGGTCGACGCGCTACGTGAACCCGTGCGGCTTGCGGCGGGATTGTCACGGGACAAATTCCTTGACCGGGCCTCGCAACTGCGCGGCTGGGATGCATTGAAACGGTTCGGCGAACGGCTGCGGGACTTCCATCCCGACCACGTGCGCGCGGTCGCGACCAATACATTGCGCGTCGCCAAGAACGCCGACGAATTCCTGGCCGAAGCGCAGAACGCGCTTGGTTTTCCTATTGAAGTAATTGCCGGCCGCGAAGAAGCGCGCCTTATTTATGCGGGCGCTGCGCATTCAGTGCCGGCAAGCGCGGGCAAGCGGCTGGTGGTGGATATCGGCGGGGGATCGACGGAATTTATTATCGGCTCGCACTATACGCCCATCCATATGGAGAGCCTGTATATAGGCTGCGTGAGCCATAGCCGGCAGTTTTTTGCAGCCGGTAATGTTGATGAATATTCCATGCGGCAAGCCGAACTCGCCGCCAAGCGCGAAATCGAGATTATCTCGAGCGAATACAAACAGACGGGCTGGGATCAGGCAATTGGATCGTCGGGTACGGCGCGCGCGTTAGCCGAGTTGATCGAAGCGAATGGTTTCAACGATCCCGGCATCACACACGGCATTTCGCGTGGCGGCCTGGAACGGCTGAAAAGAGCGCTGATCAAGGCCGAGAACGTGAACCGGCTGAAGTTGATCGCGTTGAAGGCTGACCGAATTCCGGTACTCGCGGGCGGCTTGTCGATCATGCTCGGCGTGTTCGAAGAACTGGGCGTTGATTATGTCGATACCACCGACGGCGCGTTGCGACTCGGCGTGCTCTACGACCTGCTGGGACGCACGCAGCACCAGGACATGCGCACGGTCACGGTGGAAGGTTTCAAGCGGCGCTATGCGGTGGACGGCGAGCAATCAAACCGGATTGCCGAGCTGGCAATCAGTTTCTATGAACAACTCGAAGGCGGCGATACAGATCCGGAACGGCGGATAGAAAATCGCATGTTCCTCGGATGGTCGGCGGCATTGCACGAGATCGGGCTTTCTATCTCGCATAGCGCTTATCACAAGCATTCCGCGTATATCGCGAGTCATGCGGATATGCCCGGGTTCTCGAGAACCGATCAGGCCCGGTTAGCCGGCCTGGTGCTGGGGCATGTCGGCAAGTTGGGCAAGCTTTCGCAGGCTCGCGATGTCGACTGGACTTTGCTGTTTTGCCTGCGGCTTGGGGCGCTGCTTTGCCGGCGGCGGGCCGATGTCGGGTTTCCGGCTATCCAGGTCTCGCAAGCCAACGGCGGGTTCGATGTGCGCCTGCCCAACGCGTGGGTCGCACTGAATCCGCTCACTGACTACAGCCTCGTTCAGGAAGCGGCTGAGTGGGAGAAGATCGGCAAGCCGTATCGGGTGGTATATACGGGTGTTTGAGCGTTCCTGAGATGAGGCGATGGCTTCTTTAGGTCATCGCCTTTTTTCAGCGCGCCTAAGTAGTACGGACTTCGAAGCTTTTTCTTGCGCTTGAATACTTGAATAAAAGCGCAATCGCGCCAGCAGGGTTGGTTGATCGGTATATCGCTGGCGCGCCTGGTCTCTTCTGCTGTCTATTGCTCGTCGACGCTGTCAGTCGGCCATGAAGTGGCGCGCGTAACGATCCCCAATCTCCGATATACGCAGCAACGTCAAAAAGTCCGCCGTGTTGAAATCGGGATCCCATGCCGGCGCGCCGCAGATTTTCGCGCCCAGGCGCAAATAGCCCTTCAGCAAAGGCGGTGGCGCTACCGTGGCGCCGGTCCGCAGTTCCTGCACCGGCAACGGCGTATGCGCAAATGCCCGGTATTCCGGCGATGTTAGCGCTTCCTTCTCCAGGCCCTCGTACAGATCTGCAGCGTAATGCCCGCCGTCCGCCATCGCGACGCTGGCGCAACCCAGCATGGTCTCGTAGCCGTTCTGCTTCATGTATGCGGCCAGGCCGCCCCACAACGACATGATCACGCCACCGCTGCGGTAGTCCGCATGCACGCACGAGCGGCCGAGTTCCACCAGCTTCGGGCGCAAGTGCGCGAGACGGGAGACATCGAATTCGCTCTCGGCATACAGGCGTCCGGCGCGCGCCGCCTGATGCGGCGGCAGGACGCGATACGTTCCCACTACCTTCAACGTGTTCAGGTCGCGGACCAGCAAGTGGTCGCAATAGGCATCGAATGCATCGACGTCCAAGCCCGCCGGACCCTTCAGTTGTGCGCCCATTTCGTCGGCAAACACGCGGTACCGAAGACGCTGCGCTTCACGCAATTCAGCTTCGGAATGCGCCCACGATACCCGCAGCCGATGTTGCCCCGTTACCGTCTCCGCCGCGCTCGGCAAGTGCCGGCAGAATTCGCTAACGTTCGAGCCACCAGACCCGCTCAGTCCATTCGATGTGCTCAATGAAGCGAGCGTCGTCGATTTCTGCATTGGCAACCCCCAAGTGGATTTGGCTGACGTATTAATGTCAGCCAATGTAAGTATTCCGAATGACGCTCGCATGGCGCGACCATGACGATTCAATGAAGCGTCACCGCGAAGCCACGGGTTTGCCGCCTTGGGGGGCTGTTTCTGCTGTTGCTGCTCTTGTTTCGGTTGTTACTGTCGACTAGCTACACGCTACACCTACAACAAGTCGGGGCTTGTCACTGCACGCAGCACGACTTGATCGTCGCCCGCGCGGGAGCGTTGCTGGAACCACCAGATGCCGCTTTTCTTCAGGGTCCATTCGGCTTCATGGCCGGTCATCAGCGATGCCGCGACGCGCCCGAGAGTCGGTTGATGTCCGACGACAACCACCGTTTCCGCGACGCCGCGCGGCCACTCCGCTGCATCCAGCACGGCCTGGGCGCTGCCGCCTGGCGCCAGTTCCTTCACCACTCGATACTGGTCGCCAAAAGCTTCCATCGTCTGGATCGTGCGGGTGGCGGGGCTGACGAGAAACACTGCATCGTCGCCTAAGCGGCTCTTCAGCCACTTCGCCGCCGCCTGAGCCTGCTTCATGCCGCGCGGCGTCAGTTGGCGCGCGAGATCGCTCGCTGCCTGGTCTTCTGCTTCGGCGTGACGCCAGAGAATGAGGTCCATCGAATGTCTCCTTTTGGGTGGTGCGTAAGATTTGCAATGTGGACTGGTCGCCGCTGCGAACGTGCTATGGCGTTGGGCTCAATATGGCATCCAATAGTTTCGATTGCGCGGGTTCAGGTAAAACGCTATCATCTCGTTCTTGTCGGAGCGTAGCGCAGCCTGGTAGCGCATCTGATTTGGGATCAGAGGGTCGAAGGTTCGAATCCTTTCGCTCCGACCACGTTTCAAATGAAGGGGTCACGAGTTTAACTCGTGACCCCTTTGCCTTTTCTGGCGCGGCTTTTATGTGCCAGGGGCATGGCCGCCCAGCGTTGCCGTTCCGTCGCAAATTCCCGATATCGTTTAATCTTCTGCGTTCACCCTTCGTCTTTGTACCTGAACTTTATTTCCGGGCCGTCCATGCCGCGTCTTGCTGCTTTGCTACTCTGCTCCCTGGTTTTGTCTGCTTGCGCCGACGCAGCCGTGCCTCACCACTCACCACCGCAAGATCCGCCCGATTACAAAGGCGTGCCCACCGATACCACGCCGCCCGTCATGATCATCGCGCCGGCCGCGCCTGAACAGCCGCAATAACGCTGTATTCAGCCGCCACGATGGGGCCCGGCTTGGTCCTCATGCCGCAGCGTATAATCCGTCTATGAACACGCCCGCCAACGACACCCCGTCTCACGCCCATTCGTCCGCCGACGCGCTTCAGGCGGCGGTCACGATGGCCGACGATTATTGTCGCGAGCGGGGTCAGAAACTCACGCCTATTCGTCGCACCGTGCTTGAATTGCTGCTGGCGTCGGGCCGCGCGACCAAAGCTTATACGCTGCTCGACGAAATGCGGGCAGCGCATCCGAACGCGTCGCCTCCGACGGTGTATCGGGCGCTGGATTTCCTGCTGTCGGCGGGGCTGATTCATCGGATCGAGTCGATCAACGCGTTCACCGTCTGTCACGACCTCACGCATTGTCAGCACGGCGTGCTGATCGTTTGCCAGCAATGTGGCCGCGTGACCGAGTTGCAGCAGCAAAAGCAGTTGCGTCAGAGCCTGATGTCGCAGGTCGAGGCGAGCGGGTATCGGCTGGCGGGGGACGACATTGAGTTGAAGGGGATTTGTCCTGCATGTCAGGC
Organism: Caballeronia eucalypticola; assembly: GCF_047608185.1. NCBI lineage: Bacteria > Pseudomonadati > Pseudomonadota > Betaproteobacteria > Burkholderiales > Burkholderiaceae > Caballeronia > Caballeronia eucalypticola. Next base: position 30,060 of record NZ_JBLKRU010000040.1, on the reverse strand, counting down.
CGCTGAAGATCCCAGCGCGCATCAGCACGATCACAATCACGCATCACATTGATTTTCACGCACGACGTGTAAAACCGTAGCGTGCAAAAAAGGCCGTTTCCAACTTCAATTGGAAACGGCCTTTTTTATTATGTCTGAGCGAAGCTCCGATGCGGGCACACCGGGGCTTCTGACCCACGAAGACTGTTCGCGCAGAAAGTCGCAGGCTGAACGTATTCTAGAGCGCACCAATCGGGCTGATTGTGATCACTTGTATCAACGCGTAACCCAATGTGCACAGGGCGTTTCAAGGGATCAAGCCTGTCTGGTCAACGAAGGCCACGGCACGTAATTACTACGCAAACGACCAACATGCCGGCGTATTAAGCGAACTTCTTGCCGCAAAGGTATGATCCCAATTCCTGAGTTCGATTCCCGATCATGACCTTGTTCTGGATTTTCCTCGCCATCTGTCCAGTTGCGCTGGGTTCACTGGTCGTGTTTTCCTCGCATATCGACCCGTTGTCCGGCCGGTGGCGCGGCGCACAACTGCTGGGTTCGCTGGATCCGCGAACAAACCTGGCGGTGGGTGAACAACTGGCGCGCGTTGGCCGTTCGATCAAGAAACACACAGACGTTATTGCTTGCAGCGAATCACCATCGACCGGTTCTTGACGTTCGCGCCGAAAATCCCGGCCACTGTTCCACCCGATGTCGCGCCGTTATCGACATCCTTCGACACCACGTCGTAGCCGTACGAACCGCACATCTCGCCCGCCTTCTTGTAGCATTCTCCCCAGCTTGTACTCGCGTCGCCACCGCTGCAATTGATCGCAAAGCCGGTGTCGCCGGACGGCAGATAGGTCCTCTTCGCCGAGTCGGCGCAGCCAGCGAGCGTCAGCGCAGCCGCCATTACCGCAACCGTCGCGGCTACTTTTCCAAGCGTCGTGGCGCAAATTTGTAATTTCATCGATTCTTCCCTGTGTTTAGTTGGGCACGCCCGTGTTCGTCGAGCGTGCCCGTGTTCAATTGAGCGGCGCGTCAGCGGGCCGGCAGGTAGCGCGATGGGTCGATCGAACTGCCTTTGTAACGCAATTCAAAATGCAGCATCACGCGGTTCGTGTCGGTGTCGCCCATTTCCGCGATGGGTTGCCCTTGCGTAATGCTCTGGCCCTCCTTCACGAGCAGCGCGCGGTTATGCGCGTAGGCGGTCAGGTAGTCGGCGTTGTGCTTCACGATCAGCAGGTTGCCGTAACCGCGTAACCCGTTCCCCGCATAAACGACCGTTCCTGCAGCCGCCGCGACGATCTGCGTCCCGGCCGTGCCGGCAATGTCGATACCCTTCGAACTCTTGCCATCGAAACCGCGGATCACGCTGCCTTGCGTCGGCCAGATGAGCGAAATGCTGCTGGCCGGCGTCACCAATGCGGACGACGATGGCGACGAATCCGATGGTTGCGTGCTGCTTGTGCGGGCCGGCGGGGCCGATGTCCCGGCCGGCGTCACGCTTCCCGCCGGGGGCGCCACACGCAACACCTGGCCGACTTCGATCGCGTTCGGGTCGGTGAGATTGTTCCAGCGCGCGATGTTCGATACCGATGTCCGGTTCGTCCGCGCCACCTTCGACACCGTATCGCCCCGTTCAACTCGATAAAACCCTGGTCCGACCGGCGCGGAGCCGCACGCGGCTAGCACGGCGACCAATGACACGCAGGTCAGCCGTCGAATTATTTTTAGCAAACCCAAAACCTCGTAAAGCGCCGCACAAACCGACAACGCCGCGGCAAACAAACCAGGACGCGTATCGGCGAAATGTCCGATTTTACCGTCCCGGCGTCGCTGCCCTCAGAAGCGGCCCACGCGGCCGGCTAGTCGCCGCTGGCTGAACGGCTTTCTGAGCTGCTTCTTTTCCGTCTCAAACCGGCGAAATGGTCATCCGCAGTGACGCCGTTTCGGTCTTCCCCGGCGCGAGCCACCGCAATCCGCGGCCGTTGTGGATGGCATCGGGAAGGCCGACCCACGGCTCGACGCAGTAGAAATCCGATGTGGGCGCTTCCGTCCAGGTCGTCACCGAATACCAGGGTACCGAGTCGGGGCGCTGCAAGTCGAAATTCACCGCGCGCCTCAAACCGGGCGTGACCAGACGAACCGGGTGATCGGACGGACCGGTAAAACAATGGAATCGATCCAGGATGTTCGCGTCGTCCAGCGCATAGCGCGCCGCGCCCGCTTGCGAGTCAGAAATGGCGCCGTCGTCGAGTTGCCGGCAAATCTCCGTACGCGGCAATTCCAGGCTGCTGATGCCGCGCTGGTCGTGCGGCAGGACAAAGTAGAAATGATGACCCGCGTAGTAGGGCAGCGGCACCTCGCCGGGATTCGACGTGGTGAGCTCGACGTCTAGCGTCACGGCGTCGACCAGCCTGTATGCCGCCTCGAAACGAAACGCGAACGGATAACCCTGGCGCGTGAAATCGTTGTCCACGAGCGTCATGCGCACGCCGTGGCCGTCGGCGTCTTTGCGGTGCTCGAATGGCAGGTTGCGCGCGAAACCGTGCATGGGGAGCTCGTGCACGACGCCTTCCGGATCACGCCACTTACCGATCTCGCCATCGACGAAATGGCGGCCGAGAAACGGGAACAACAATGGATTGCCGCCGCGGATCTTGACGAAGTTGGACCAGTCCGGCGCGGCAGGCCAGAAAATGACGGGCTCGCCGCCGACGCGCCACGTCATCAGCCGTCCGCCCGCGCGCGGCGCGAGTTCGAGAGCGGCGTCATCGAACGTGATTTCCAGGATGTCTTCAGGCTGGGATGACATGTCGATTGTCTCCTTGATTAATCGGCAAATTGCGGTGGGCAAACTGGGCGGACGAAGAGTATTCGAATGTGCAACGAACAAACGGTCTGCTGCAACGGGCGGCTCAATTCTACGGGGAAACCCTTTTGGGGAAATTGCGACTGACACAGCTGCTTTCATTGCCTTGATAATGCAAGCACGATGTAACGCGCATGAAACATCTTTCGACCTTGACGTGTCTGTGTCTCACACCGATCAAGTGGCCCTGCCGAACGACGAGGATGATATGGATCTGGCGATGATGTTTGGAGTGTTTATTTTCGGCACGTTCGGCGCCGGTACGCTGCTGTTTTTATACAAGGTGCGACCGTGACGCGGATGTGAAGCAGTCAAATAAAAAGCCCGTTCTTACAACGGGCTTTTTTTATTATTACGTATATATTTATTTATCCAAACGATTTGCTTTCGATAACGAAAGGCATTACGCAAAGCTTGGCGCTGCTTTTGGTGAACGGCATAATCGGCCCGGTTTGCTTGGGGCGTTGCTGCACCGCCGCGGCTATGTGCCTGCCGCCAATAACGAAAGAGGATCGACGCGTGACTTTGTGGTTTCTGATTTTTCTGAGCGTACTCCAGGGTGTGACTGAATTGTTCCCGGTCAGCAGTCTTGGACATACGCTCCTGGTGCCCGGCCTGATCGGGATGCACATCGATAAACACGCGCCGCAGTTGTTGCCGTTCCTGGTCGCGTTGCACCTGGGCACGGCGCTCGCGCTGCTGTGGTATTTCCGCAAACGCTGGATTGCGCTGATCAAGGGGTTTATCGGCTCGTTGCGCGGACGCCAGAACGCCGATGGGCACATGATGTGGGCGCTGATCATCGGCACGATTCCGACGGGCATCGTCGGACTGGTGCTTGAAAAGCGGCTTGAGGCGCTGTTCCACGATCTGCGAATCGTCGCGGCGGCGTTGATGGTGAACGGCGTGCTGTTGTGGGTCGGCGACCGGTTGACGCGTGCGCGTGCCGAGCGTGCGCCTGAAGACCTCACGTTCAAGCAGGCGTTCCTGGTTGGTCTTGCGCAGATTGGCGCGCTGATTCCAGGATTTTCGCGCAGCGGCTTGACGATTATCGCGGGCGTCGGCGCTGGAATGAGTTCCGAGAAAGCAGCGGAGTTCTCATTCTTGCTAGGTACGCCGATCATCTTCGCGGCTGGCGTGCTTGAATTGCCGAAGCTGTTCCACGCACCGGATCAACTCTTCGATGCCCTTCTAGGCGGCGTGTTGACGGGAATCGCGGCGTACTTGAGCGTGCGTTTCCTGATGCGTTACTTCGAAGGCCGCGGCCGCCTGGCGGCTTTTGGGCTGTATTGCGTGGTCGCGGGCGCGTTCTGTCTTGGCTGGTTCATGTTGCATCAGCAACCGGTTTAAGGGTTTTAAAGCGCGTTGGAGGATGCGAGGCCCCGGAATGAGGCCTCGCATCCTTTCGATGAGGTAAAATCCCGGATCATCTGCATTGCGGCAGTAGCTCAGCTGGATAGAGCATCGGCCTTCTAAGCCGAGGGGCGGGGGTTCTTATTGGGGGTAGCATTCGGGCGCATGTTGGAATTGCCGGCGACCGTTGTAGGGCCTGCCTAGCGGCTGAGTATTACATTTGCATGTTGAGTTGAGTTTAAGAGACGTTTTGCCGCTGCGGGTGTCTTCGATTGCAGAGTGTCTACCCGCCGACCTCGTCTCGTAGGATTGCGTTGGCTTGACGCTGATTCGCGGCGATTACTTTTCGACGTTCCTGCTTAATGGGCAAAGTTCAGTGTCAAATGCGGTAAAATCGGGTTTTCTATCTGCCCTTAGCTCAACTGGATAGAGCACGCGCCTTCTAAGCGCGAGGTTACTGGTTCGATTCCAGTAGGGCAGGCCATACCGCCGCACCAACTTCTCAAAACACTTCCCTGTGTTTTTATACGCGCAGGCGCGACGCGGCGTTAAGGATTTTTATACGCAATTTCTACCGTTAGTTTTCCATTAGCATTCTTCGATTTCCCTTCTGAAAGTTTTGACTAACACTTAGCTGATGTTCGCATCTGCGGGCCCGCTTATACTATTAACGAGATTTATCTACAATTAGTTGATAGCGCATTTGCGTGATATGCCAACAGCTGCTGTGGAAAAGTGGGGGCAACCTGTGGGCAAACTTCGGGAAACCGGCCTTATGGTTTTCCGAGTTTGTCCATAGGTTGTCCCCACGAAGTCGACAGGGTCGACTTTTCCATAGCCAAAGCAACAAAAAACCGTGCGAACCGCGCTTTAAAACGATATTTATTATTAGCTTGCGTATAAATAATGGCTTTATCGTTAGCCTTATCATTTTCGATTGGGGCGCAGCCAAAAAGGCGTTTGCGGGCAGATTTAGCTAAGTGGCTATCGGCCGCGCTTATTCAAGATGGCCTTTGGGTTTTTCGAACTTAAGCGAAGGCCGTTGCCGCGCTTTGTACTATTGGTCGGAGCATGGCGAGGCTAAGCTCCAATTAAATTGCAGCGAGGTTCACGCCAAGTGCAGGTCGATACCAATCTGGGCGGGGCAGTTTCATTTGCTTTTGCGGGGTCACCTTCGTCAGCAGGTATCGATAAGATGTTCAACTGAATCGCAACCTGCCTCCGTCAGTTGAATTCAAACCTTGTCTGGCACATAGTAACGAGTTCTGATTACCTAATTTAGCAGCATATTTGGCCGCTAAACGGTGATGATTGGCGGCAGTATCAGCTTGTATGTGAAAGCATTGAGAAGGTTGCCTTTGCAGGACTGTTAGTTTTCTTCGAAAACTGTGCCTAAAATACTACCGGTTCCAGCAAGTTGACTAATGAGCTTGTGCGGCGATGGCAGTTCAAACATGCAACATTTGTTTGCGCGTTTCTGTGCTGCGCGGCGCCGGAGAAGTGCCGTTGCTTCCCCATTGAACGGGACGCATCTACGAAGTTACTCCCTGTCCTCCGAGTTAGTTTATATTTTTTCTGGTCATCGGCTGTATATTCAGGTTTAACGTGCCTGCTACAAGGGGCGTCATCACGCTTCAGTTTGTACCGCATGTACGGGCCCGATTATTTCGCTGTCACTCATTTATCTCAATATCAAACTTGAGCAGCACCAATGGTCGCACTCCCAAGCCCCGTCCGAATGCGTCGACCGTGTCTAGCCGGCAGTTTTTCTTTCCGCGTTCAACATCGCTAACATAGTTTCGGTCGACTCCTGCCCGGTCGCCGACTTCCTCCTGTGTGAGGCTGTGGGCAACCCGTTCCTCACGCACTCGGGCTGCGAAAACATCTCTTGACGCCGCCAATTTGTGTTCTTTAGATACTTGTTCTCCTAAAAGTTCTGGCACCGAACTGTCGAGTGCCCTCGATACGGAGTCGGCCGTATCCAGCGTGATGTTCGGCGCTACCCGTTCTAATCGGCTTATCCCGGTGCGGTCGAGCGATGTGCGGAGTGCTAATTCTTCCTGCGACACACCTAAATTCAGACGGCGGCGCTTAACTGCCACCGCGAAGGACTCGCGCAAGCTCTTCATTCGGCCTTGTCAATTGTAAAGCCTGCACTTTCCGGCTTTACAATTCCAACGTCCACGGTATTCGAATTGACATCATTGAAAAGTACAATCCGAATGCTACACTGCCTCCTAGAAGCGTTAGCTCTTGCAGGCACAGGGCGACAGTTTTGCAGTGCGAAAGCGATGACCCATGCGGACGATTGAGGTGCAATTTGCCCTTACGTGGTCGCTGTTAGAGACCTCAGTTGAAAGGCCGAGGCTCACTTGCTTCGGTCGATGGATTCGACGTGCGGTGAATTGCAGGGGAATGACCATGGAAATCGGTGACGACTTCGTCGAGAACGGCCTCGATATCTCGCCGTCCGGAGAGGGAACGGAAACCATGACTGCTGGTGAACTGATTGAATTATTGCGTACCGCTAATCCGCGAGCTGCTGTAGTGTTTTTGCCGTGGGGGGCTGACGAGGACGGAGTTGAGGTAGTCGGCGCCGTAGCTGTGTTAACAGAAAAATGGACCCGTGAACGCCTCACCGAAAAGGGGCGACTGTACGAATCCCTTTACCCAGGGGAGCCTCGCGAGGAACTCCGGACGGAGAGCGAGAACATTGCCGTTGATTCCGTCGAAGTTGTCGTTGTGGCCAGTGATGCGGCCTTCTTAAACTCGCGGCGCTTCACGTAGTGTGTTCAAGGAGGCCGCAAGCGCGAACTCGCATGCTGATTTGTTGTTCAGCAATCCAGCCTTCAACCCTGCTCCCATTAATTGTATGGGTCCAGGCATTTGTAAAAAACCAGAGGTGGCTATGAGAGTCCGAGACTTACTGCATAAGTTGAGAGACGCCGAACCCGACGCGATGGTCATGTTTCTGCCTTCGGGGGCCGACGAGGACGAACTGGAAAATGTCAACGCCTTCGCGACTTTCGGACCACATTGGACACGTGAACGCGGGGTCGATAAAGGTCGACCCTATGAATTCATTTACGCAGGGGAGCCTCATCGCGAGCTCAGACAACAATGCGATAACGTCGTCTATGATGCGCTCGCCGTAGTTGTACTGTCTGTCGATGACGAATTTCTCAGGTCGCGACATTTCCCGTGGTGATTAAACGCGATGGCGAGTTCGACACCCAAATGGCTGCGGGATATGCCGCGCGATGTGCTGAAAGCGCGTAGGACGATGGTACGCAATCGGGAGCTTTTGCCTACAGACAACCTTGGTCGACTTCGAGGTATAAGTAGCGCTCACCTGGCCCATAAGCTGGTATCGGGTAACGTATTTTCAATCGAAGTCGACGGCGTCGAGTAGACGGTTCCGTCCTTCATGCGTAAAAGCTTTTGAGGCGTGCGACATGACGTTCAAAGGAATTAAAAATGCGCATAAATCAGCAGATGCAGCGCCAAGGTCGACGATGACAACGCCTGAAGAACGCACCCGCTCTAGCATGCGCAAGCTCAACGGCGATGCGCAGGTCCTCTACGTCGACTTCGATAATTGCCTCCATCGTTGTGATGCGTACAAAACTGCGGCCGGCTCAGTTCCGAGTGACCCTTCAGCGATTTTCTTCGAGTTTGCACGTGTGCTCGAAGAGTTACTCTCGCCATATCCGGCAGTACAGATTGTCTTGTCGACAAGCTGGGTAGAGGCACTTGGTTTCGAAGTTGCACGCGCCAGCTTGCCTATGCCTTCGCTGCGCGCAAGGGTAGTGGATTCAACATTCAATCCGGACAGAGACCTGCCGTACGTGTGGTCGCAGACTCCCCGAGGACAGCAAATCCGCCGGCATGCGAAAACGTTTGGCATCAAAAGGTGGCTCGCGCTTGATGACATGCGAGGCGGCTTTGAGGGCGCCGAATCACGCCTTGTCCACTGCCAGCCCGGCGTGGGTCTTGGGGACAAAGACGTGCAAATACGTTTTGTCGAAAGGCTTGAGTGGATGTTCGGGCTTGCGCCTGATAAAGGGGCGTAGGATGTTCCGATGGAATACGACTGCACCGTCTTTCAACACCAAGGTGTCATTGCTAGACGACCGGAAATAGGAAGGTTGTTGTATGAGCCACGACGCTTACGAACTTGCAATCCTCAGGATTGATGCGGAGTTCGACATCCCGCAGTACGACGTATCGGCCCTCATTCGGTCAATTGTCGCAAATCGCGGGCGGCTACCTCTCGATGGGCGTAGCCGATACGGATATCTGCCAGACGATGTTCTGCAACGAGTTGAAGCCATCGTGCGCGAGGTTTTTCGAAGTGGAATCGAAGGCTAGCGAAGTGTGCTCTGTCCTGAATGCCTCGATTGCGAGACGTCGGCGAGAGAGTGTCCAATTTCTCGACGCTTAAGCGAGTGTTGATTTCAACTTGTCCAAAAATCCAGCAGCTAACGAGCTGTCTGTCCAAAACTGCAGCATCTCGCGGCGGAATGCATATGTCCAATCCAGCACGCTCGCTTTGACCCGCCGGCCCAGAATAAAAGAGACGTCGCGGCAGGCATGTAAGCAAAGGTACCCAGTATCACCGGATGTCCGGTCTTCAGTCATCCTGTCCGCCGGCGTCGTACAAGCCGGCTTCCTGCGATATGACAGCAAGCTCATTAAGCGCAATGGTTGCATTGGAGTTTTGCTCCCTGCGATAGTCTTCAACTGCCGCAGCAGGGATTAGTCGTCGGCCGTCTGCGTTTCTTTTTACTGCGCCTAATTGGCCCGAGTCGGCCAGCCTGACTACATAAGGACGAGACACATTCAAAATAGTCGCTACTTCCCCGGTGGATAACATCCGGTCGTGCGCAGCAGCATTTAAAGCCGTTGGCATGGTACCTCTCCGCACTCAAGAGCTATTTATCTATTGTGATGCAAAACGAACGGGTCTAGGGTGGTCGGGACGAATTAGTCATCAATCGCAGCTGTACGGTACGAGCGGTAGTGAGGGGCGCGCCTGTCCGACCACAAGGGATGCAGTGCACCACGTCACTATATGGCGGACGTGAGCCTCAGCAAAATAACGGTCTACCCACCTTGGTCATGTTACGCATCAAGAAGCGTTTTTGTGAACGACGGGGTCTTGTTCAGACCCCGCCAGTTTCGCGGCCCAATCATCAACCTTGAAGTACTAGAGAAAAAAACATGCCTTCAGAAAACCAAATCGACCTAGAGATTGCCCTGCGTAAAATCCACGAACTTGCCTTGGCGGACGGAGACTTGGGTTATGCATACTGGTACCAAGTCGGGCAGTTGCTCAGGCGAACGGCCGGCATGCAATCGGAAATAGACGCGCTCAGCAAAGACTTAAAGCAGTGTCGTGCGATGCTCCGCATGAAGGATTGAAACGGGAAATAGCCACTGGTGCCGACCGCATTTCGAATTGATTTGGCGTCCACGCCGAAGCTCAATATCTTGGACGAGATTTTCGTGATGTAGAACATCGATGCGGACGAACGGACGCCTTCCGCTACGCACCTTCTCCATTGCGGGCGCGTATTGAGCACGCCATGAATCAGCGAACTCGAAGGCGTCGATATTTAGGCCGTGACTTTTGAACAGGGGCTCCGCCTCTTGCGCAACGCCATTGCGCCAATCCACACAGTTCCAACGACGTCAAAGAGCAGCGCCTTAATTTCAGCAGCCATTCACATCACCAGGTTGCGACGTCAGCGCAGTTTGGTCCAGTTCATATCAACGACTGCTGCGACTCGTCTGGAGGTTTTGCGCGCGGCGCCCTTGGGGGCAGTGGGAACGGTTCTGCATGCATCTCGTCAGCGGGATATAGTTGTAGGAACGACCGGGCTTCGTCAGTCGACCGGCAAGCTAGCCAATCTTCGTAAGCGTCTGGACGAATGATGACAACAGACCGCTTCTCTGCGTCGGGCTTGTGGAAGCGGCGCATAAGCGGATGGGAGTCCGCATTCACTGTGAGCATAGTAAATGAGAACGAAGGCTGCCCATCAGGCTCTTCCCAGGCCCGCCATAGGCCGGCGATTGCCGTGGGCTGCTCGTCCGCAAGACGTATGCGCCAGCGGACGGCCTTGCCGGTTTCGTAGCTTGGCTCGAAGAACGTCTCGCACGGAATGAGACACAACTGGAGATTCTTCCATGCGCTTGAGAAGCTGCGCTTTTCGCCGATGCTCTCCGCCCGTGCATTCATGGTGTCATACGCCTTGACATGAGGCGGAATCCGTTCTCTGGGCACCATCCCAAAAGTCGCCAAGTCGGTGCTCCAACCATCAGCGATACGCCGGATAATTGCGCCGGGGTAGTCCTTGTAAATCTCTGACTTAAATGCGAAGTTCGGCTTCGAGAAGATAGTGAACGCTTCAAATTTCCGGTACTCATTAGTCTCGTAACTCGTGCACACGGCTCACCTCCGGTCGACGAGCCTATGATACTGCCGGCGCGGAAAAACGTTGCTAGCGCACGATTGGAAGCGCCGACCAGTCCGTCGTATAACTGGGGCTTCGCCTGTCCTGATTCATGTGCCAAGTGCGACGCTGCTCGACCGCACCGACTTTCAGCGTGCCGCGCCCATACTTGTCATTGATGGCATCGAGTGCGACCATCAACTTCGCCTGCCGGGTTGCATCTCGGCCGAAGAGCTCACCATGTTCGACCGACGTTGCTTGAAGTTCGTGAAGCAGGACGCTTGCCTTTGCGTAACGGAAGCCCTCCCGATAAATCTGACTTAGTCCTAGAAGGGCTGAATCGACGAGCGTACGCGTTAACCACTGCCACCTGCTTCCTCGATTTTTTCGTTTGATTTTGACGAGTCGTAACCGCTGACGGTGATTAAGGCATGTGGGATGCTTTCTTTAGGTGCTGCGGATAATTCTTGGCACGCGAACCTCTGCGCACGCGCGGCTCATATATTGTCCTGACTGCATTGCATCCGGATAGTAGAATTCACCGGAAATACCACCTAATAGCGTGGAGTGCCCCGCCGGCTCGACTGATGAGCATCCGCATCAAACTCCCCCTAAAAATGAACAAGAAACTCGTCAATGCCTCCGCAGTTTTTGCGAAGCTCGAAGCGGGCATTAGCGTCGGACCTGGTTTTGCCAACCACCCTGCGGATTGCGCACTCGGTATCGCTTGGGCGGATTGCCTTCCGGGGACGAGAGGGTATGCAAACGGAGGTGGGAGTCTCCATCGTAAAGAAGCGACTGAAGCATCGGACGCACAGCGCAATTCGCTTGCGGCCCTATTCGAGGCTGGACGCAGTCGCTGTGAGGCCGATATGGCCGTAGTCGACCTGAACCCTTTACGCGACACGATTCAGTCTGGTCGCAAGCTCGACTCCCTGGTCCCGTATGCGTCGCTTGATTTGTTTCCGACTGCGGTCGAGCGGCCGCTCAGCGCAAAGCGGGCGACGCTGCGCGACACATGCATTGAGCGTGAGCATGCCATCCGATGACACTAAATTCCACTCTACGCAATGAATCGTCCATCCGGCAGGAGATGGCTTTCGGCCTCGAAGGCGAGGCGAAAGTCAGTGAGCTTGTCGTCGGTCTTTATCAGGAGAAGGTCACATACGGGGAATTCGCGCAGCGCCGGTATGCGATTGGAAGGGCCGCAATGGATGCGGGGCGCCAATATCGCGAAGCGCGGATGACACAAGACCGAGAGCGCCAGCTACAGGAACAGCAGCTTGCTAGTTCGCCAACAGTATGAATGCGTGGGCCAACTACATGCAGGCGGTCATTGCGCGGCAGCCACAGACCGTCCGCCTAACTGGTCCAAGCGTTTCCTGTGCGTCGACCAACCTCGGAAATACGGTCAACACGAATTGCAACTAGGTTCGTGCAAAGAAGCTCTAGGCTGTGTAACAGCCGGAAGACGTCACTTGCGACAAACTTACCATTTGCGCACAACCATTTGACAGCAGCACGGTCTTTGGACCTTACCGACGGACAGCGATGACTCAACAAGAAAACGCTACAAGCAAGGAATCCACCAGCGAAATCGTCGGTCGGATTGCCGGTGGTGGGCATCTCTTCACCATCCGAACTGCACTAAAGCAGGGCCATGCTGCGGTCATGATTGGTTCGGGATTCAGCTTGAACGCAAAGGGAGGAAATCATTTACCGCTTTGGGGAGAGTTAATAGATGGTTTGCTTGAAGACATATATCCAGACGAGGCCACGCGAGTAAGCGCTAAGCGAAGGTTCGGCGGGACGAGCGGTATGCTTAGGCTGGCGGAAGAGTACGTCGCGGTGCTTGACCGCGCTCGTCTCGAAGCGAAACTTCATCAGTTGCTGCCCGACGCTGGAGTCGTCTTTCCTGGCGATATTCACAGAAAGTTGCTTGCTCTGAACTGGACCGATGTCTTCACGACGAACTACGACACGCTCCTTGAGCGAACTTTAGATGCTGACCGTAGCGCTTTGCTCCCAACTATCAAATCGCGTTATCGGGTAGTCGTTGCGGCACGAGACGTTCCGTATTCGAGGCGGGACGGTAGGCCTCGAATCATCAAACTCCATGGGTCGCTCCGCTCCGGAAGCAAGCTGATTGTCACCGAGACCGACTACCGTGAGTATCCGAAAGACTACGCGTCCTTCGTCAACACAGTACAGCAATCAATGCTTGAGAACGTCTTCGTTTTGATTGGGTTTTCAGGAGATGACCCAAATTTTCTCGCTTGGGCAGGATGGGTGCGGGACCACTTGCGGGAGAACGCTCCGCCACTCTACCTAATTACTTTTCGTCCTGTCCCTGAGGGCCAGCGAATACTTCTGGAAAAGAGAAAGATTTTTTCAATCAGCATTGCTGAGCTGAACGGGTCAAAAGATGTCCGCGATTATGCGAAAGCGCTTACAGCTCTGTTGAGTTTTTGGAGGGATGACCCTCCCGTACGCACCGTGGAATGGCCTTACGAGTCGAACGTTCAAATATTGCCTCCAATGTCCGCGAACTCCGGGCAGCTTGGCCGATGGCTGACCGAGGTCCAGCGAAATCGAGCCGAATACCCCGGCTGGATTATTGCTCCCGCAGATTGTCGACGGCGAGCGCTTGACTCGCGAATTCCGACTTTTGCAATTCAAGCCTACGAGACTTTGCGAGAGTCATTGCCTCGCTGGGTCCGCCTTGTGTTCCTCGACGAGCTCGTCTGGCTGATTGATGTAACTCTCAGTCCACTTCCAGAAGACGCTGCGCGCTTGATTAACGATGAGCTAGCTGATAGGGCTTTGCAAGATGCTGTCGTGTTCGAAAATCGGACCCCAAATCGCAATGAGAATTTTTCTGTTCGTTGTGAAGACCACTCGATACTGAAAGCAAACCTCGCGTTTGCGCTCCTGAGGAATGCGCGAGAAACAAATGACGACGTCGTGTTCGAGGAATGGTACGGAAGACTGAAGGAAGAAAAATTTGGAAAGCTTTCCATCGAGCAACGATGCGGCTTGCTGTATGAGGCCATCCTTTTCAAGCTCGAGCGCCGCGCGAAAGAGGAAGCTTTACTGTTGGTTCAGGAATTGGACCAGCTCTCGACGCGCGCACTGGATTCATATTGGCCGATTCGGGTGGGAGCACTCTTCGGGGAGCTCGGTCATCTTCGCACAGGCTTCAACCGTGTTCGAGACGGGCTAAGGTCCATCCGTGAGGCGATTCAGTTCGAAGGCGAAAAGGTTCAGTTGGTCTCACGCGAACAGTGGGCAGAATGGTTGTATTCAACATTTCGGGTCGCTGTCAAAGGCGCGGAATCATTTTCGACTCGCAGTGATAAAGTTCCATGGTCGCCGGAGCCAGGACTTCGGGTTGAAGCCGATTCAGCGAAGAGCATTCACAACGACAATCCGTACGGGGTAGACACGACAGACGATGATGCAGCGCGCAGAGAGGGCATGGACCAAAGGATTGTTAGGGACGAAGAGGCAAGAGACAGCATTGAACATCCAACACTCATCATGGACGAAGCGCGCGCCGGGGTTCATGAGGCGGTTCGGCTATTGCAGGAGAGTGCGGTAAACATCGATGCCGTATCAGTTCCTGACAATAGGGTTATGCCGGGGCTTGTCACGAACGCGAAAGCTTTAGCATTGCAGTATGTTCGGCTAACCGAGTGCGTTTCCTTGCCGCCCGTCTTAGTTGGTGTCGCATACACTGCTAGGACCATTGCATCTTGCTTTCGAATTCTGTCTACATCCGGCGGCCAGACATCGAGCCTGAGACTCATGCTTCGCGCATGTGATGGTTTAGGTAACTCTGTGGATGAGCTAGACCTTGCCACAGTGTCGGCCCTGAAGCAGACGCTAGCCAAGTCTGCATTCGAAAATGCGCTTACCGCTCTCAATTCTCTCGCCGTGGACATGGAATTGGATGCTCAGGGGGTCGCTACCCTGAAAGCTCTCATGGAAATAGTCTCCCGACTGGCGTTCAGGCTTGACCCGGACGACGCGGAGACGGTGTGTGACGTTGCAATTAAGCTCTACAGCTCAAGGGCGCTCCAGCGCGACTACTCGATTCACATGGGATATTCGGCCTTTTTTGCCCGGGCCGTACGTCTGCTGCCGAAGGCGCGTCGCAGGGTCGTCATTCCTCGAGTCATCGCTCTCACGCTTGTCGATTTCGACACGCTTGACCTTATGCATTTGTGGCCAAATCCCGTTTCGTTGCTTGGGCCACCGTCGAACGATGTTGACCCAACAGAGGTGGTGGCCATCCTCGCAGACGAGATTCTCGTAAAACTGAGTGCTAGCGTCGACAAGACAGTTCGTGCGAGGCACATTGCCGCACTCGATTGGTTGTATAAAGGAAAGCTCTTGACGCGAACTCAGGAGAATCTGTTCGCTAAGAATTTATGGGAGGGGGTCGCAGTAAACAGTCATCCCCTCACCCACGGATTTTATCAGTATGCCTTTCTTTCCTGGCCCACGGTGCCCGGAAGACCCAAAAGAGATGAGTTGTTTAAAAAATGGGTAGTTCAGCTGGAATGCCCCGACATTGTGCGCGAGGAAGAGTTTGCGGGGAGGAGGCAGAAGTTCGCACTTCTCCCTAATGACCTTCTGGTCTCATCGCTTACATACGGCGCGATTTTGCCGGTGCCGGTCCGATGGGAAGGGATGGAGTTGATAGCCGCAGTCCTCAAAGTGAGAACGTGGTGGACGCGGGAAGGCGTTGGTTTTTTGGAAAAGGTTATGCGAGAACCTTCGTCAGATGGGTTAGATGGCCTGATGCTTAGCCACCGGCTTCGCGCCATTTCGTATTTCTGCCTCCACGTACTGCGGCCTAATTTGAGCCTTGCGATGCTTCAGACGCAACGACTTGACGTCTGGTTCGCCGAACTTTGGGACGCTTCCGTTCTTCTTGAGTTGCCCGCAACGGCCTTCCTATTCGCTGGATTGCATTGGTGGCCGGACAAATCCAATTTGGTCATCGACCGCATCGTTAACATATTAGAGAGCAATTCGAATCGAGAGGTAACGGCCGACGCTTTGCAAATGGCTAACGAGTGGCTTTGTCAGCATCAATTGCCCTCAGTGCAAACGAGTCGTCTGGTGCATTACCTCATCAATAGCCTTCGAAGCGGTCCCGACTTTTTAGTCGAGCAAAAGCTCGGCGCTGTTCGTTACCTGCTATCGAAAGCATCAACACCTCATATCGAACCCTACTTGGAGACGCTTAGCGGAACGCTTTGCTCTTTGCTAGACGACCTGAGGAGCGGAGCCGCGAGCAGGTCTCGGCGGGTGAACTTTTACGCAACGCCTCTGCTGCGGGTCGCTGTTGGGAAAACATTGAAGGTCTTGAAGGAGAGGGTGCCGCACTGCGTGCTCGATGAAAATTGGCGTGTCGCAGCGGATATCGTTAGGACAGACCCAATTCTTCTGGTTCGGAATCAATTGGAATAGACAGCATCGTCAGCCGGCCCACGTTAGATGCTTCTGGGTGAGGGGTAGAACTGAAGAGTGGGACCGCTTTTGAGGTGACTTCAATCGTCCACTACTAATTCTCTAAGAGTCGCTGTCAAAATAGGTTGAGCCAGCAGAGAGAAGTTTTTTGCAACGAGAAGCGCACAGTCCTCGCGGAAGACAAGAATTCGCTTATCTGTGGGCGCTCGATTCTCTACAATAACGCGAGTTATTGAATAACCAATTCCGAGCCAGATATCAACGCGAGCGACAGTTTCAGTACTTGCCTCCGACCGACGCGTTATGTTTTCGACATACATAGTCATTCGAGGACACCGCCGTGTCGACGCGGTCCTATATGATTTTCTCTTGGCGAAGATGTGCTGAACATGCATTCGAATAGGAGCATAAACTGAGATTCCTCGCTGCTGGTCCAATTATCCCCAACGAATTGCTCGCCTACCGAGACCGGGGAGAGGTTGTTTTCTTTTGCGGGGCTGGGGTTTCTATGCCCGTCGGCTTGCCAAGCTTTTTTCGACTTACCACACAAGTGATGGCCCGGTTGGGGGTGTCCGCAACATCACAAGTTGGCATCGCAATGGCCAACGCGATACGCGAAAACGACCCCGCACTTGCCCCCCCACTCGACCAAGTATTTGGGTTGTTGCAGCGGGAGTATCCTCGCTCCACCATCGAAACGGAGGTAAGAGCGCTACTTAAAACGCCACGCAAGGTCGAAACAAAAAACCACGAATCGATACTTAAACTCTCGACCGACGCAAATGGCAAGCCCTTCGTCGTGACGACGAACTTCGACCTTATGTTCGAGAAGTTAGATAGCAAACTGCAGCGATGGTCAGCCCCACTGCTACCGTCGATGGTTTTTAATGAGTCGCCCACTGGAATCGTCTATCTGCATGGGCGTCTAGCTCACAATCACGACGAAATCGGAAATCTAATTCTCAGCTCGGGAGATTTTGGCAGAGCTTACCTGGCGGACGGGTGGTCGACCGTTTTCATGCGAGAACTGCTCGAACGTCGAGTGGTCGTCTTGCTGGGATATTCAGCCGGCGACCCACCGATTCGATACTTGCTAGAAGGGCTTTCTGCGAGTTCGTCCTCGAAACTGCGTACTATCTACGCGTTTGGTCAAGGCCCAGCGGAAAATGTGCGTGCTAAATGGAGCGAGCTTGGGATTGTGGGGATTGGATACGACCAATTCTCACACCTCTGGGCGACACTGGAAGCTTGGGCCAACCGGTCGAGCGACAAGAACGGTTGGGTATCAGAAGTCATCTCCTTAGCCCGCACCTCTCCGCGCGCTCTGCATGCCTTTCAACGAGGTCAGGTAGCAGCCTTGGTCGCAACACCGGAGGGCGCGAAGTCATTCTCGGAAGCCGTGCCGAAGCCTCCGGCAGAATGGATTTGCGTTTTTGATAAGTTGTCTCGGTATGGTCGCGTAGAGAAGGCTCGCCCGCCACTGCGACAAGATGACGTCGACCCTCACGAAGACTACGGACTCGATGACGACCCGCCTCGGGTTGTAGCAGCTGGACCGCGCGCTATCCAAGAAGGCCTCGACCTTCTCTCAACACTGCCCACAGATGCTATCGAGCCAGTTAATGCTCGCCTTTCGAATGTGCTATGCCGGGAGGTGCCACTTGGCACTCGCGTTCGGCACCTCATGCAATGGTTCGTAAGTGTCCTAGAGCAACCGAGTGCTGTTTGGTGGGCAGTACGTCAGCACGAATTTCATCCCGCGATGCTTGCTGCCATCAGACGCAGGCTCACGATTCTGGACCCGACTGCGTCACCGCTCGATGCTTCGACGAAGCGCGTCTGGGCCCTGTTGTATGAAGGCCTGGCGTCTTCGGGCAAAAGCACTGACGACTTTAAGTGGGTTACGTTTCAGATGCGAGTTCGCGCAGAGGGATGGACGAATGCGGTCCTGCGGGAGCTACGGGACCTCGCTCAACCATATTTGGCCGCGCGTCCGGTAATTTTCAATTTTGACCGCCCGCCGGTCAACGGAGAACCTGTTGACGTCGGGCAGTTAGTTCGCTTTGACGTCAAAACGCATAGTCGCAGAGGAGCCGACATTGAGGTCCCTGATGAATTCGTGCGCCCGGTCACCCAAATCATGCGGGGAACGCTTGAGTGTGCAATAACGCTTCTAGACGACGTCCAGGGCTCGCACAAATTCTATCGGGCGCCAGCGATTTCGCCAGAAGATAAAAGCGGCTCCCGACTGAATCACCTAAGCGGGATAGATGCTGATTTCCTGTGGTTCGTTGACCTCTGTGAGCGGCTGCGTAAACTGTCTCCGAAATCCTTGCGAGAAGAGATGGAGGCGTGGCCAAACGCTGACGGCTATTTTTTCGCGAGGCTGCAGCTACACTTCTGGATGGACAGAAGTCTCTTCGACAGCCTCACGGTTGGAATGAGCATTGAAGGTTTTCCGGACGAAATTTTCTGGAATCCGTATGTCCGACGCGAGTTACTTCACCTGTTGAGAGCACGCTGGAGCGACTTCTCAAATGCTCGCCGACGCGATGTCGAACGTCGCATCTTGAGAGGTCGTCAACGCTATGACGGCGAGTCAGTAGAAGAGCATCTTGCGTCATCAAAATATGATGCTGGGACGTCATTGGGATGGCTGCAACTTAACGGATGTGTGCTTTCTGGCAGCACCGAAAAGGCTCTGGGAATGATTCGAGGAGCCGAAGACTGGTCCATTGAACATGAACGCGGTGCAGACCACGATTGGGAAGGCCAAGCCGGTTGGGTAGAGCAGCGTAAAGACCCGAGCGAACTCGGCGGGCTTGCTACCGGACAGATTGTTTCACGCGCGCTCGAACTGTCGGGTCGCCATCGCAATGACTTCGTTGAGGAGCGCCCGTTCGTCGGTCTGATTGAAAAACATCCAGTAAAGGCGTTTCTGGCGCTGACCATTGAGCGTAGAAGGAGAAACTTTCCACTCCTCCTCTGGCGCCAACTCATCTCAGCGTGGCCACCGTCGACATCCCCAAGGCTCTTTCTGATGTTTGCGCGCCGGCTTGCCACTTTGCCTGTAGAGACGGTATTCGAGCTTAGGCACGAAGTCACAAGATGGATGGAGATTTTTGCCGCCCGTTTTCATCAACTCGCACCCACGGAGTTCTGGCTAATTTGGGACAGCCTATTCAACGCGCTCGGTCAGAAGACAGAAACGGCGACGGCCAGCGCTATCGTTTCCTCAAGGGATTCGGAGGGCATCCCGCGCTCAACGAAGACAGTGACCCATGCCATCAACGGTCCAATGGGACACTTGTTGAACGCATTGTTCAACACCCTCGCCGACAAGAAGTTTGTTAAAGGCGAGGGCTTTTCTCACGACTTTCGCCGGAGGGTACGCAACACGTTGAGCGCGCCAGGAGACGGAGCATCGCATGCCGCCATTTTGCTCGGGAGGCGGCTAAATTTCCTGTACTTCGTCGATGCACGATGGTTCAAACGTCACGTCCTACCCCATCTTTCTACGGAAGACGCATTATCTGAGTCTTTTTGGGCAGGCGCAATTGCAAAGTCCGACTTGCCATACCCGGCTGAATTCTTCAAGGCTATAAAGTCCGATTTTCTGAAGATTCTGCACGAACCCAACATGTATCATCTTGACGAAGGCGCAGACCGAGAAATTGCTCAGATGCTGGTGCAGGCGACGTTTTGGAATGTTGAAAACCCGGGATATGTCAGCTTCGTCGAATGCAGAGATGCGCTGCGTTCCTGCAGTGAGTCTGGCCGCCACGCTGCTTTGTGGGCAGTCGAACAAATCGTACCGATACAGAAAAATTGGGATAGTTTTGGCAGGAGATTTTTTCAATCTGCGTGGCCAAGAGAGGTGATTTATCGGTCCGGCTTTAGCACTGAGTGCATGGTTCGCCTCGCCACAAATATGCCTGCCCGATTTCCCGAAGTAGTACAGGTTATCCACGAGTACCTTACCTTCGTTGACTATCCCGACACGTTAGTTTTCGGCCTGTTGGATGTCCAAGATGGGACCACGATAGCGGCACGTTGGCCCGAGGAAACCCTTGCCGTATTGACGAAGACCGTCCGTCTCGACACATCGAGTGCGCCATATCAGTTAGGCGCGATATTGGATGTGCTCGCCGACGCGGATAAGAGCATGAGGACACGTAAGTCGTGGCGAGATTTGGCAGGCCTTCTTTCGCAATGACCGTTGATGGCCGCGCAACAACATTCGGCGGATGACGTCGACAGATTCTGCTTGCTGCCGTCGCGGCCAATGTGTGGTCTCACTTGCACGCTTCTGACTCAGAGTTGTGACGAAAGAGTTCTTCGGCAACCGCTATGCCGACTGCGACAGAAGCCTTGGAACGCCCGCGTTCCAGTCCACCAAATACATCAATTAGGCGGCCCGGTTTTCGCACCGACTCAACCGCCTTCTGACTTAAAGGAAGACTAAACGCTATGACGTTAGCAGCTCTTCAAGGCGGTCAAATTCAATGGGCTTCAAGACGTAACCATTGAAGTCGCCAAGACTAACCCCTTGCTCCAATCCAACATGCCCTGTCATCGCAAGGATTTGAGAATGCTGTGAGGCACCTTCGCGTCGTATGTCCGCGCAAACGTCTCGCCCATCCGCCTCTCCAAGCTTGATATCCAGGAGTATCAAATCGAAAGTCGTGGCGCGCGCAAGCGCAACAGCTCCTTGACTACCGTACGCCACAGATGCTTCGTGTCCCATCGCCGCCGCGAGGCTGGCTAGGGCATCTGCAGAATCAGGATTGTCGTCAACAAACAAGACATTCAAGGCTTGTCTCCTAGGTCTCAGTTTGAGTTGTCCGCAACTATATCTGATGACCGGTTCGTTGGCGTTTATCACCAAGTGGCGTTTCTTGTATGGAAACGGGCGAATTCGGGTCCAATCCAACAGCTATATTGAGGTCAGTTTCGAACAATACCCTTCAAGCTTCGGCCTCTTGCAACGGCACCGTCTGCTAGCGTTGACCGGTAGAGGTTCTGCGCCTCCTCAACTCGGTCATCTGCCGTGCCCACGTCACATGCGCCTCGGCGAGCATGGCCGCCGGCAGATGCGGGCCATGTGATGGCAGCACTTTACGAGACGTTTCGTACCACTCCACGAAGTTGAGGTTCGCAGGCAACTTGTGTTGCGAGCGCATGGCTGTTCGCTTTATCTGCGCTGCCTGCGCGAGAGCCGCGTTGATTACCGGATTCCATCGGTTATATGAGAACCCCGTCGACGGGTGATGCACTTTCGCGACCGCGCAATTGCCGCTCACCTTGTCGAGATGCCTGCTTAACCTCTTGCCAAACGCGATGACGAGGTCTGGCCTGAGCGCATCAAGCACCTCCGGAAACGCTTCACGTCCGTCCGCCCACGCTTTGTCAGACGGCGGAACTCGGGCTGCAGACATGAACTCTTGGAGAAAGTTGTAGTAGCTGACGTGCTCCCAGAAATCCGACCGTTGCATCGTGCTGAACTTGGATGCTTGGCTGGCATTGTTGACGGTAGTGACGATGCGGGCAAAATGCGGGTGCTTGCGCAGGCGAGCTGTCGCGCTCGGGTGCTGTTGCCGTTGACCAAGCGCTTTTACGAGCTCTGGCGTTGCGGTCGGGCGTTCGCTGCGTTTGCTGCCATAGTGTGATTCCGCGACGATGAGGACGCGCAGGCCGTCGAATCCGGTGACATCATATTCGGAGCCAATCCAGGGTATGAAGTTGACGGAGCTAACATTGTTTTCATTGCACACACTGTCCTCATGCGGACTTGGGATACCCACTAGAACGACACATCGTTAAGCAGCCAGGTGCCGTCTTGATTGATGAACTCATATGTGAGCGCTTGGCTCTCGCCACTCTCGGGACTGTAATACACCGTACGGTATCGGAACGAGTTCAAAGATTTTTGTGTCCACGAATCAGTACGAAGAACGCTCAGGCAACGACTCTTTGGCGCGTACTTAATGTTGCTCCATGGCGACGCAATCCAGCCATTACCTATTCTCGCCGAGGAATACATGCTGAGCACGCGTGAGTCGTTGTACTCCTGGTAGCAGGCAGCCTTCGACATTACAGCGACCATGACCGGTTGCGCGGAGCCAATGAGATTGCGAAACGTGGCGTCGCGGGAACCCAGCGATGCCGTCATTGCGCCTCGCATTTGTCCTTGCTGCTCCGTCGAAAGTGTCGGCCCGAACATCGATGGCGCACCGCTTGAAGTACCTGCCATCGTTTGGTTCACTTGAGCAAGCCCGTTGTTAAGGCTTTGAAGCGCCGCGCCCGTCTCCGCGCAACCAGCTAGCGCCACCATACTTGCGACCAATGTCAGATGCAATCTCACGTCGATACCTCTCTTTTAAAGTTTTGATGCAGAGGTTAACGGCTTCGATTCGAGATACTTTAGGGGTGTTGCCAATCGAACTGGAATACTTCGAATCGGACGCAATTCAATTTGAAAGTTCGTTTGGCGAAGCCTGTTGGCCGCGAGATAATCGCGCCGCGCCGCCAGTGCGCGAAGCGATTAAAAACGACGACAATAGGAACGTGAAATGAAGAGAACTAACGTCATCGGGGTATCAATCCTCGCGTTTGCTATGCTTGGAGGCTGTGGAAGCAAGAAAGACGCGAATAAAAGCAACTTCGAATCCGCAATTCAAAGTTATCTTGATACCAGAAGCGGCGTGTGCATCGCTTTGCCGGCGAAGGATGCACCTTTTAAACTAGAGAAGGTCGGCGGATTCAACTTCAATCAAGAGCACGAGAAGGCAGCGGCACTGGTGAGCGCCGGATTGTTATCAGCACGCGACACTGCCGTTCCTCTCATGGGGTCGAATAGGATGGTCGCAGGCTCGGAATACACTCTCACCGATGAAGGGAAAAAGTATCTCGTCAAGGGCGGGTCGGGTAACCTCGGCGGTTGGGACGGATTCTGCGGTGGGAAATATAAAGTAAAGGAAGTCGAGAACTTTACAGAACCGGCCGATATGTTCGGCACCAAGATTTCCCAAGTGAACTATCTCTACACGGTTGACGATGCGCCGGCATGGGCGAAGCAGCCCGCTATTCAAGCCCTATATCCCTCGTTGCAAAAGGACTTGAGGGCTAATGCTGGTGACAAAGCGGTTCTCGTAGCCACAAATGATGGCTGGATGCACGAGCGACTTTTCAAGAGCAAGGGCGGCTGACGAAATAGCCACGAATTTACGGCCGGCGGCCCTAAGACGCGATTTGCTACAGAACCTGGTTGACCTGCCATTCGCTGGCGAATACCTACATCACAACGCTTTTGATGTCACCGATAAGCACGGGAAAGATATTCTCTCATCCTCACTATGCGCTTAGCATCATCGTGCTCAACACTAGAAAAAGAACCGAGAGGAAGTCATGGCCACCGCCAAGCAGGACTTTGAACGTTTCGTTGCGTGGCTTTATCAGCCGGAGCGCGAAATTCCACCAGATGTCCGCCGGCTTGCACTACTTTGCTTGCGAGATTTCAATGCAATTGCTGAGAAGACTCGGCAGCGCAGCGCCCGTTCGGTCTACCTCGTCGATATCGCCAGGCGTTCTCTGCACTCAGTTGTCGATGAAGCGCCCGTTGCGGCAGTTGAAGAAAACGATGACGCTTGGTCGTGGAACAAGTTACGGACGTTCACCCTCGGGCCGTTTCGCGGATTCCGTGTGTCGGAGTCCTTTGACCTAGCGAAACAGTATGTACTTTTCTACGGCCCCAACGGAAGTGGTAAAACGAGTGTCTGTGAAGGCCTTGAGCACGCACTATTGGGTGCTGTTGAAGAGGCGGAAAGCAAACGGATAGCACCTCGCACATATTTCACGAACCTTCATGCCCGGAGGTTCGTGCCTCCAGTGCTCACCGCAGTTGATAACGAAGGCAGGGAAATCAACGTTACGCCAAATGCAGACATGTATCGGTTCTGTTTTATCGAGAAGAATCGAATCGATTCTTTCTCTAGGCTAGCGGCCCGTTCACCGACGCAACGTGCTGAGCTGATAGCAACGCTGTTTGGGATGGACCAATTCAATGATTTCGTCGGTAACTTCAACGAGAACATTGATAACCAGCTCAAGCTCACCAATGTAAAGCAAACCGCGCTTGCTACGCAAAAGGCGACCTTGGCGAACGACCTGACTCTTGTTCAAGGCGAGGAAGATGTAACCAAGGCCATTACCGTCGCGGAATCGAACCTGGGGCTTGAGTTTGCGGAAGGCATGACGTTTAATGGACTTAAGACGCTAATTGGTTCAGACGAGGCGCCCGGCCGACTGCACGTGTTGGACGCCATCCTTGATAAGGTCTTGCCGAGCGTCGTTGGAGTTACTCGCAAAGGTCTCGTGAATGCACTCGATACCACCAACGCTAAGCAGGCGGTTGTAACCGAAGCCGCTGAGTCCCTTCGCACGCGCAGTGAGCAGGTGTCGTTCAAAAAGCTTTACGACGCTGTTCTTTTTTTGCAAGCTTCCGTGGGCGACCGATGCCCAGCCTGCGACACGCCGTTGACTGGTGAAATCCAGGTTGTCCGAAACCCTTACGAGAAAGCGACTTCAGGGCTGGAAGGCCTGAAGGAGTTGGCGCTCCTTCAATCTACACTGACCCAGGCACAAAATGGCGCGGATGACGCATCGCGGGCGCTTCATCAACTTGTCGGACTTGTGTCGAAACACCTGTCAGCCCAGGCAGCGAAGCCCGTGCAACTGATTACTGTTCTCGAAAAAATTCCTGCTCAGCCCTTTGCGAAGTGGCACGAGGTACTCGCAGCGAAACAAGTCGAACGTGAAGGGTACGATGTGCTGGCAGAATTGCTGTTAGTTGCCGACTCCATCGAGACGTTCGATAAGGCAAACCAACAAGCGCAACAAGAGCGCCAGGCTAATAGTAATGAGCGCCGACGCTTGAACGAGTTTCAACTCAAGGTTCAAGCTCAAGACTTGAAGCGGCAGCAGGCACAAGATGGCATCACGCAAGCAAAGGCCCGAATAGCAGCCTTCTCTGCAGCAAACGCGGAATTGATTGCGCAGGCGAACCAAGAGCGTGCAGAAATCGAGCGAGATACTCCCCTGCAGCAGGTCTACAATAGATTCCTCGAAGAGTTAAAAGCATATCGTGACCAGCTGCCGGGGGCAGCTTATGGCCGGCCTAAATGAAACGGCGATGGCTCTGTATAACGAGTTCAACCGGAACGACCTCGACGCCGATAAGCTCTCCGGGCTTTATCTGCCGGTCACAGCGGAGGGCAAGATTGAGGTTGCGTTCCGGGGCAGCCCTAATGCGAAGGTCGATGCTTTGCATGTCCTCAGCGAAGGCCACATTAGATGCTTGGGACTTGCGATTCTGTTGGCAAAGGCAAAGAGTGTCCATTGCCCCACCATCATCTTCGACGACGCCATCAATGCCATCGACCATGACCATCGTGGCGGCATCCGCGAAGCGCTGTTTGAGAACGACATCTTCGCCGATACTCAGTTCATCGTCACCTGTCACAGCAACGAATTCATTAAGGACATTCAGAACCATCTTCCGGCTCAGCGTCGAAACAATTGCCAAGTCTATGTTTTGCGACATCATACGGGTGACTACCAGCCACGGGTAACGGGCAACGTGTCAAGCGCCAACTACATCTTGAAAGCTCGTGCGGCTCGCAATGAACTCAATGACCGGGAGGCTTTGGCAGCATCCCGGCAGGCACTTGAGATGCTTTCTGAGAAGGTGTGGAAATGGCTCGTCAGCCACCAACTCGGCCTAATCAGCTTGCCGCTCGCGGGAGTTGGAGCCGAACCGGCGCTGCGGAACCTGTGCGAAGCACAGCTCAGGCGGTTGCGTGAAGCTGGGACGTTTGCTCACGTAAATAAGGAAACGTTGATTGCAGCTTATGGGCGGGTTCTCGGAATACCTGCGCAGAATCTTGTCTGGACTTATCTGAATAAAGGTACACACGAAGAGGCTGAAAGAGATGACTTCGACGGCGATATGGTCGAGGCGGTCGTTCTAACGCTTGAGGAACTAGGTCAACTCGACCTTCGACCTAACCGATAAGGAAGGGGCGATGCTGTAGATGCCTTGCTGACTAAGAGCGCGGAAGTGGTCATTGTTGAGCGTCACGCAAACGCCAGTAATGGACTCAGTGTGTCCGCAGTCCATTCAGGTGGCGTCAAAAACGTAGTGGACGGCGCTCCGTCCGCACGATTTTATTCGAATCCGGACTCAACGCAACGACTATCAAACCGTGCATCGTCTTCGCGTACGGAACGTTTCCGGCGTCTGCACCATTCGCAGCATCAGCTATTTCCCATTGGTCGCGCTCGATGACGACCGCCCTGCTGAACATGGTCCACAGGTCTTCCAGCGTCTTGACTGCGCTGTATCCCAGATTTGCCGGCAAGTCCAACCGCCGGAATATTTGCAAAGACCAAATATCGCGGAGCACCATTTCCCATGCGAGGACTTCTTTGTTTCCCTTGCGGAGTACGTCGAGGAACAGCGCCACGCGTGACCACACTAGTGCGTGATTCTCGATGCCGTCTGGTTCTACGGTGTTCGCACGCGTCTTGGCATAGCTAGCCATGTTAGCTAACCGCATGTTGACTCCTCGAGGGGTGACGCTCGGTTTCTTTCGCCAGGAGCTCAAATACGGCACCAGCCAATCTAGCAGAACCAGCGCAGAGTTTATCGTCCCAGCATATGTCCGCATGATTTTCGGGACGCCCACCCACACGTCATGCTGACTGTTGGTGCGCGCCCAATCAAACCGCTCGAGCTGCAAACGCGGGTCCTCCCCCTCGGCTGCCTTAGCCATGGATTCGAACTGGTCTAACGCTTGCCCCCAGCGAACCAAATCTCCGCCTTGTTTAAAGAATAGCGGCGCCTTGGAGTCCGCAGATGGTCTGATACTCGTATCTGCCGGCGGGTCTATCACTACGACTTCCAACGAATTTTGCTGCAGAGGATGAAAATAGGTCATGACGCACGCCTGTTGAGCCGGCGACACAACTGTCACTGGCGCACCAATGCTTTGCCATTTAACCTGCGTCAACTTACAGGCCTGCGAAAGTCCTTTCTTAATGGCTGCATCATCCCGATTGTGCAGCGTTCCTTTTGCCTCCACACAAGCCCAAGTCCCGGCTCCGCCGTGAAATTCGACGAGAAAATCAGGATTCTCTTGCTGGTATGCAACTCCGGCCATGAAGTTAGTAGCACGGCTTGCCAGGACGCCGTAATGCCAAAACTCACGGATATTCCCCCAACCATTTGCTTCGCCCCAAAGCCGTGTGGCGACGCTCGTGTAAAGCATACCAAGTAGGTACGAGTACGTTGTCTTTGCTGTCTTTTCGATTTCAGACGCGAACGGTTGCAGAACCCACCCCACGGGAGGCAACGGCTTTACTAGGGTGAATGCCAAATCCAACTGTAACGCTAAATGCCAGTAAAACGCGATGCGGTCAGCGAGTGGCATTGTGGGCATAGGCGTAGCGTTGGAGCCATACCCCGAGTCCAGCGCATCGGCGAGAAGCACGATGTATTCGTTGGGTATGGACGGGTTAGGTAACGGCGACGCGACCGCTGCAACCTCCGGTCCCGGGACCATCATGGGAGTGAATTGGGCCATGAAGCCTGCGGGCGCTAATGTAAAGACCAGGGGGAGTTGTGCAGGGTCCGGAACGAAGAATTCGACTTTGTTTGGCATGAGTTGGCCACGATAATCGTGAGCTTCGCGAGCGATGTTCGCGGCATGAAGGATGGAATTAAGTGCCAAGCGTAATTGCGGATGGCATGTGCATTGACTTCTCAGTGTGACTAATACTGATTCAATTTTCGTGCGAAAGCGGTAGCATGCGAAATATCCGGCCGTGTCGGGACTCTTTGACAGAACCGATGCGGCTGCGGAGGCTGCCTTTGGCCGGCGCGTGCGAGGTCGATGTGAACTATAAACGAAGGTGCTGACCATGAGAACTCGGACCGAATCCAATTCGGACAGCTCGAATCGACTCGACAACTTGATGCGACCGCATCAAATCTGGGCTAACGTATCGTCGCATACGAATGGTGACTCCGACGTTGAGGTGTTAGAGGCCGACGAGGTTATCCTGCGCCGCGTGTTCGACGCTTTCGTCTCGCAAATAGGAATCGAAAACTGGTTGCGGCGCCGAGATGCAATCGAAGCTGAATACCAAGCTTTTTCTGCCGCATCCATTGGACTGGTCGACGTACCCATCTTCTGGCTTGAAGACACATTTGGCTGGTATCTCTACCTTTGCGAATTGACCATCGCACGCCCACATGAAAGCCCTACCTATTACTCGTCCAGAGTCTTGCCGTTCCTCGGAGCAATTGGCCGCAAGCTGCATTATCAGGCCTCGGTCCGTAACCTCGATGCGAAACTATTAGAGACAGCGACTGAGAGAAAGCGCGAGCCAGATGGTTTAATCTTCGAGATATTGGTTGCACTGTCTTATGCCGAGCTAGGTTTCACGGTCGAATTCATTCCAGAAGGCAGTGCCCGGACTCCCGATATGCGAGTCGAGATGCACGGCGACAGCTTCCTCGTGGAATGCAAACGCATGTCTTCCCGCTCTCAGTACGCGGTCGAGGAGGAGCGTCTGTGGCGAAAGCAATGGGAAGTGGCTGAGCCGGTCGTTAAAAATGTCTCGCAATGGGTATGGCTCGACGTTGTTATCCATGTGGAGCTTTCGACTCTCGAACCGAATTGGCTGGCGAGAAAACTGGAGACTCTACTGCCAATTTCAGGCGACTTCACAGAGGTCGATGATGACCAAGGCAGGGCGGGCTCAAAATTGAAGCGCAACACCAAAGCGTATAAGGTGTTGTAATGCATAAAGCAAATCAGTACGAGCAGTTGCAAGCTGAGGAACGTTTGGAGATTGCGAGCCTACGTCAACGGGGTTCTAGTATTCGGGCCATGGCCCGAATACTCGGGCGCTCGGCCTCTACCCTTAGCCGCGAACTCAGGCGCAATAGTTCTGTGCTTGGTTATGTCCCAGCAGCGGCGCACGCACTCAGTTCGGCCCGACGATCCAACAGTGCGGTCGCGCCCAAACTCGGGCCTCACAGCGCTTGCTGGAGGGTCGTCCTCACGCTGCTGGAGTGGCGTTGGTCGCCTCAGCAAATCTCTGGAGTCCTCAAGCGTATGTTCCCAAACGATCCGACTTTGCAGGTCTCGCACGAAACGATTTACACCACTATCTACGCCCACCCAGGCGGCGAACTACGGCGTCAACTCATTGCTTGTTTGCGTCGTGCTCATCGCGCCCGTATGTCGCGGACACGGGGTAGTGATCGCCGCTGGCAAATTCCAAATATGGTCAGCATTCACGTGCGCCCACCTGAAATAGAGGATCGCGTGATGCCCGGGCACTGGGAGGGCGACTTCATTAAAGGCGAAGGCAATCGCTCTTCAGTGGGCGTGTTGGTGGAGAGAACCAGCCGTCTAGTGCTGCTGGCTAAGATGGACGATGCCACAGCCGAATCTGCACTGGCTGGCTTCTCCGCCAAGCTCAACTCGATCCCCGAGCACTTGCGTCACAGCTTCACTTACGACCAGGGGCGTGAACTCTCACGGCATCAAGAACTTGCCGCTCAAACAGGCGTGAATGTCTATTTTTGCGATCCACACAGCCCGTGGCAGCGAGGAACTTGTGAAAATACCAACGGCCTGTTGCGCGAGTACTTGCCCAAAGGCACCGACCTTTCCGTCCATAGTCAGGCCGACCTCGACGTCATTGCAGACAGCTTGAACAACCGCCCTCGTGCTACGCATGCGTTTCATTCACCCTTCGAGGTATTTGCCGCGACACTAAAAGCAGCGGATCTCGCAACGTCATCTAAACATTAGACCAGTTGTTGCACTTCGACTTGAGACCGCC
>NZ_JBLKRU010000039.1:0-70891 GCF_047608185.1 Caballeronia eucalypticola | reverse complement strand
CGGTGTGTGTCAAGGTAGTTGTCGCGTGCACCGCTACGCAGCTTCTTTGTATCGGGTAGCCGATTGCTCGGTTCTTTCTGGGTTTAGATAGACCGAGCCTGCGAGTTTCCAGTTGCGCGTGTCGCCCGACCAGCGCGACGGATTGTTTGCCTTGGCTTGCTCGTACACAGCCCGCCGTTTGGTCAGCACCTCGTCTGCTTGTCCATTGTGCCGCTGGCTTGGCGTGACGTATTTCAACCCGCTGTGACAATGTTCGGCGTTGTACCAAGCCACAAACTTCTGCACCCAGACACGCGCCTCATCTAACGTATCAAACGGGCGCTCGGGCCACATCGGACAGTATTTGGCCGTGCGGAACAGCGCCTCGGCGTACGCGTTGTCGTTGCTCACCCGCGGCCGGCTGAACGACGATTCCACACTCAAGTCAGTCATGGTTGCGCGCATCAGTGCCCCCTTCATCGTGCTGCCGTTGTCCGAATGCAGCACGAGAGGACGACCCGCCGTGCCTTCAATCAGACAGGCCTTGCTCAGCAACGCGCTCGCGTGCTCGCCCGATTCCACATCCCAAACCTCGTTGGCCACCAGCATGCGGCTGTAGACGTCCTTCATCATGTACCAGTAAAAATAACGCCCTCGGATCGTGGTGGGCATCCACGTAATATCCCAGCACCACAGCTGATTCGGACCGTCTGCACGATGCGTAGTGGGCGCGCGTCGTTGCGGCACGCTGGCGCGCCCACGTCGCCGACTTAGATTCTCAGCCTTTAATATCCGGTAAAACGTGGACTCCGAACCAAGATAGCGTCCTTCATCGGCCAGCTTCGGCACGATCTGGTGCGGCGTGAGGCTGGCAAACTCCACCCGCAAGGCCGCATCCAGCAGCGCTTGACGTTCGGCGCCACTGAATTTGTTGGGCGGCGAATGGCGACCACTTAACTTCCGCGCGTCTTCGGGCTTGTGCTGCCAACGCTGTACGCTGCGCACGCTCACCCCCAAATGCGCGCTCGCGATCGCACGCCGCGCACCCGCTTGTACCGCTGCATCGATCAACTTCATAGTTTCACTGCGATCCGGGGTGCTGATCAGCCTTCCTCTTTTTTGCCCCAGATCGCATCGGCTTTTTTTAACATCGTCACCAACGCTGCGGCCTCCGCGCGAGCCGCCTCGGTGCGCTTGAGCTGGCGTTCCAACTCTCGAATACGCTTGGCTGCAAGCTTGGCCTGACCCCGTTCAGCCGCACTCAGTTTCGGCTCAAGCGGCACGTTGGCCTGCTCGCAGGCGCCACGCCATTCGCGGATCTGCTCAGGATAAATGCCGTTGGCACGGCCGTAATGAGCGATCTCGGTTTCGCTTAACGATGCAGTCTCCAGCACCACCCTGAACTTCTCGGCGCTCGACCACTGATCGCTCGTCTTGCCATTGCCCGGCATGTATTCCCCTGAGTTACGTAGGTTTCGCGCGTGGCGCCGCCAGGTGTGCAGCGTCACCGTCGTCACACCTGTGGCGCCAGACATCTCAATGACGGCCCGGTTTAAGGGTGGCATCATTTGACGCATCGCCCACTCTTTGAATTCCGTGCTGTAACGCTTCATCTTCCATTCGCTTGCCGCCCCCCAAGTTTGCACCAAAAGTAAATTCGGGTGACGCGACAACTAGCCTGACATGGAGGGCTAAGGACCAAGAAATGACGCGCCGCCACGCGCAGTGGCTAATAGTGATTAAGAAAACAGCTAATACTGAACGCGCGAAGACCTGGAAAGCAGCAACCCGGCATTGGCCCCGACCGCTAACGCCAGAACCTAGCACAACCCAAGACCAACCCCGACCCCGACCACGACCCCAAGACCAACCCCGACCACGACCCCAAGACCAACCCCGACCCCAAGACCAACCCCGACCCCAAGACCAACCCCGACCACTAACCCCGACCACTAACCCCGACCACTAACCCCGAGTGCGAACGAAAGACCCCATCATTTCCCCGTAGCCCCCAAACCCCGCCGATCTCCAATACCGATCGTGATCTCGGAAACTGGTCTTACTTAGCAGAAATTGCACACTTACGATTCTTCGTAATCCTGCTTACAGGGCCTGGTTTTCACGTTGTTTGATCTATTTCACGATATCTTCGGAGTGGGGCGATGAAGAAACAAATCCTGGGAATTGCCGCATGCATGTCGGTGTGCGGCGTTGCACACGCTCAAAGTTCGGTGACTCTCTATGGGCTCCTCGACAACGGCTTCGTGTTCAATTCGAATTCAAAGGGTAGCCGACAATACGAATTGGGTTCCGGCAATCTGCAAGGCGATCGTTGGGGCATGATCGGCTCCGAGGATCTGGGCGGCGGGTTGAAGGCGATCTTCCGGCTTGAGGGCGGCTTCAACATAGACAACGGCACACTAGGCCAAGGCGGCGCGGAGTTCGGACGCAAAGCGTATGTAGGACTCGCGAGTCCCATGGGCACCGTGACGCTCGGTCGCCAATACGACCTGCTCGGCGACTATGTCGGCAGCTTCGAATCGGGCAACGCCGAAAAGCTGGTGACGCTGAAAGAATGGGGCAG
The DNA here is from genome assembly GCF_047608185.1 of Caballeronia eucalypticola. Classification (NCBI taxonomy): domain Bacteria; kingdom Pseudomonadati; phylum Pseudomonadota; class Betaproteobacteria; order Burkholderiales; family Burkholderiaceae; genus Caballeronia; species Caballeronia eucalypticola. The sequence continues at coordinate 68,328 of NZ_JBLKRU010000039.1, read as the reverse complement.
CATCTACGGCTCGCACCCGGGCGACATGGACAACCTCGACAACACCAACCGGATCAACAACTCGATCAAGTACGCCAGTCCCAACTATGGCGGCCTGACCTTCGGCGGCTTCTACAGCTTCGGCGGCAAGGCGGGAGAGTTTACGCAGAACCAGATCTATGCGTTCGGCGCGGGCTACGACAACGGCCCGCTGGCGCTTGGCGTGTCATACGAAAACGCACGCGACCCGAACTTCTCGGTCTTCGGCTCGAATCCCAACGCGAACTCACCTACATCAACCTCGGCGCTGAATATGTCCAGCCCGGTGTATAGCGGCTTCGCGTCGGCCCATACATGGCAGGTCGTTTCGGCGGGCGCCGCGTACAAGATCGGCAACGCGACCATTGGCGGCGTGTATAGCAATGTCCAGTTCAAGGACATCGGCGCCGAGGCAGGCGCAGGCCTCAATCCGCAGAAACTGACGGGGACCGCGACCTTCAACCTCGGGGAAATCAACCTGGCCTATCTGGTGACACCGGCCTTGCAATTAGGCACCGCGTTCACCTATACACGCGGCAGTTCGATCGGCAGCATCTCCGGGGCGAGCTACAGTCAGGTGAATCTCGCGGCGAACTATGCGCTCTCCGTGCGTACGGACCTGTATGTGGTCGGCATCTACCAGCACGCGAGCGGCAAGGATTCGACCGGGAAAACGGCGGTCGCGGCAATCAGTAACCTGAGCAACTCGTCAACCGATGTGCAGACGGCGCTGATCGTTGGCATACGTCACAAGTTCTAATACTGAACGCGCTCCGAAATGAGCTAGCAGAGAACGACTTCCGATCGCACGCTTGGGCGCTCGGAAGTCGTTCTAAAGAACTGCGATCCCTGAAGCAAACGTAGCCGCGAGCCTATTGAGCAACCTGCTCCCTCCATCGATACTTCTGCTGCCAGCCTAACAACCTTTTCAGCTTCTCATTGCTCAGCAGGGTCTCGAATTCGCCAAGCTGCTTCTTGACGGGCACGTTGGGATAAAACTGCTTCAACAACTCCGCCGTCGGCTGGTCAGAAGATACGTCGTCAGCTGCGACGTTCATGACCTCAAAACCAAGCCCGTCTTTTTCAATGCCAAGCCGGCATGCCGTCGCCAGATCCCGTCCATCGATATAACTCCACGCAATCCGCTTGCGCAGCCCCGGGTCCTTGAACCACGTCGGGAATTTTTGATAGTCGACAGGATCAAGTACGTTGCCAATGCGGAAGCAATAAATATCCGCGCCTGTGCGCGCATGAAACGCCTTGGCGGTGACTTCGTTGATCACCTTCGACATGGCATAGCTGTCCATCGGATCGACCGGATATTGCTCGTCCAGCGGAAAGTATTCCGGGTCCCGGTGCCGGTGTGCAAACACCACGCCATAGGTCGTCTCGCTCGAGGCAACGATTACTTTCTTGATACCCAGCTTCGATGCAGCGTCGAGCACGTTGTAGGTCGACATCACGTTGATGCGGAATACCTCATTGTCGGTGGTAATGAGGATCCTGGGAATAGCGGCAAAATGGACGATCGCGTCAATGGGCTTGGGCTCGAGATCATCGTCGAACTCTTTTAGCACGGTGGTCGAAGCCAGCGCGTTGAAAACCTGTCCTGCATCGGTAAGGTCGGTAATCAAGGTACGTGCTATGGGCTTTGCCATGGGTACGCGATCGAGATTCAACACTTCATAACCATGCGAGACGAGATCCTCGACCACCCATTTCCCGGCAAGCCCGCTGCCGCCGGTCACTATTACTCTCTTCGTCATACGGTGTACTCCTGGTCTGATTGTTGGGGCTCGACGTTAGAACCAGATGTTACCTCCGGGCAGGGACAGGTTCTGTGACGAACTTCATAGTTGCGCGGCCACACGCATCAGGGACAACCCCGACACCAATGTATGACGCTCGTCACAGACACGATGGCGGACGGCAACCTACGATCTGCCTCAACGAGAATTAAATCAAGGAGACATCGGTGGCTGCAATATCGTCCAAAGAGGATTCGCAACCTGTCCAGACGCGTCTCTCCGACACGCTGCGTGGCTGGCTCAAGATCCGGGAATTGAATATTTTTTCGGTATTGCTGCTGGTCGGAATCCTGATCAGCATTTTTTCTCCTTATTTCCTGACGACGAACAACCTGATGGGCGTGTTCAGGTCATTTTCGCTGATTGCGATCATGTCCATCGGGATGATGCTAGTCATTATCACGGGCGGTATCGATCTGTCGGTGGGCTCCGTGATGGGCTTATCGTCGCTCGTGACGGCGCTTGCTTTCCAGCATGGTGCCGGTCCTGTCACGGCTGTGTTTGCAGGACTATTCGTGGGACTCGCCGTCGGCTGTTTCAACGGATTCCTGGTCACCTGGATCCAGTTGCCGCCCTTCATTGCCACGCTGGGCACATTGAGCATTGGACGGGGCCTGATGTACATGATCACCAAAGGCGTTCCGGTTACGCCTGATGTTCCGGATAGCTTCACGTTCATCGGACAAGGGTATCTCGGGTTAGTGCCGTTTCCCGTGGTCATCATGATCTTCATGACCATATGTTTTTCCGTATTGATGCGTCAGACCCGTTTCGGCCGGCACGTGTATGCCACGGGAGGCAACGAGATGGCGGCACGCCTGAGCGGCGTGCGCACCTTTCGCGTCAAGTTCATTGTCTATGCCCTTTCAGGGCTCATTGCTTCTATCGCCGGCATTGTCAGTTTCTCGCGCTTTGTCTCGGCGGAGCCGGCCTCAGGTTTCGGAGCAGAACTTGATGTTATTGCGGCAGCTGCGATCGGCGGCGCAAGTCTTTCGGGAGGCGCTGGCAGCGTAGAGGGCGCGATTATTGGCGCGGCGTTGGCGGGAATCATCGCTAACGGGGTCGTGCTATTGAACATTGATACCTACGCACAGCAAGCCATCACCGGTTGCGTCATTCTGATCGCGGTCAGTATCGACATCTGGCGTGTCCGCCGAAAGGGACGTTGAGGAGAAGGACATTGAAACCCGCCTCTCGCTGATTTTTTAACACCACTAAAACAAAACCGGAGACAAAAATGGATATGACATTTCGCACCCTAATGAGCGTCGGCGTGGCCACCGCGGCACTATGTCTGAGCGTGTCGGCTCAGGCCAAGGACGCAAAGGATATTTCTGTCGCCGTCATTCCAAAGGTGGCTGTGCCGTTCTTCGACGACTGCAACAAGGGCGCACAACAGGCCGCCGACAAGACGGGTGTCAAGTATCAATGGGTGGTGCCGCAAAACACCCAGGGTTCGACGCAGGTAAAGATCATTGAAGACCTGATATCGAAGCACGTAGACGGCATTGCTATCTCGGTCAACGAACCCAAGTCTGTCGAGAGCGTGATGAAGCGCGCCGAACAGAGCGGCATAAAAGTACTGACGTTCGACTCTGACTCGCCCAAGAGCGGCCGGTCGATGTACATCGGTACGAACAACGAGTCGGCGGGGGAGACCATGGCCGAGACGATGGGCAAGGCACTTGGCGGATCCGGTGACGTTGCGATAGTGACCGGGCAGCTCGGTGCGGTGAATCTCAATGAACGTATCGCCGGTATCAAGAAGGGGCTGGCGAAATACCCGGGCATCAAGATTGTGGAAACACAGGGCACGGACGATGACCTCGCCAGAGGCGTTTCGGTTGTCGAGACAACCCTGCGGGCCCATCCGCAACTGAAGGGCATTTTTGGGGTAAGCCAGGTCGGTGGGCCAGCCGTGTCAAAGGTGCTCAACACGAAAGAGTTCGGCGCTATGAAAGGCAAGCTCGAAGTGCTTGCGTTTGACGATCTTCCCGACACGCTAAAGGCGCTTAAGGATGGCACGATTCAAGGGATCATGGTTCAGCGGCCTGTCACCATGGGTTCGCTTGCGGTGAACAATCTGGTGGCGCAGATCCAGGGTACGGGAGAAGCGCCTAAGGACATCGATACGGGCGTGACGGTCGTGACTAAAGATAATCTTGGAAGCTACACCAAGTAAGCTCGGTACGAGCAAGGGAGAGCCATGGCAGCGCCATTCCTGGAGATGAGGAACATTTCCAAAACGTTCCCCGGCGTCAAGGCGCTCGACGGCGTCAACCTTCAGATCCGGCAAGGCGAGGTGTTAGCACTTGCCGGGGAGAATGGGGCTGGCAAGAGCACGTTGATGAAAATATTGACGGGTGTTTATAGCCCGGATTCAGGTGGAAGCATCCTCATCGAGGGTAAGGAAATCGCGCTGCGCGATAGCAATCATGCACGCGCGTTGGGTATCGGCATCATTTATCAGGAGTTGTCGGTAGTCGAAAATCTTAGCGTGGCAGAAAACTTGTTTCTCGCCAGGGAGCCACGCAATCGCGTTGGTTTGCTCGACCGGGCACGCATGGACCGCGAAGCGAGACAGATGCTTGAAACGATCGAACTCGATCTCGACCCATCCGTGCGCGTGAGCGAATTAAGCGTCGGGCAGCAGCAGATGATCGAGATCGCCAAGGCGCTTGCGTATCAGTCAAAGGTCATCATCATGGACGAGCCGACTGCTTCGCTCAGCCATCATGAAACGCGCACGCTGCTTCGATTGATCAAGCGCTTGCGTGAGCGCAACATCGCGGTGGTCTACATCTCGCACAGGCTGGAGGAAATTTTCGAGCTTGCCGACCAGGTGACGGTGCTTCGTGATGGTCGTACCGTCAATACCTCGCCGATTGCAGACGTAACCCGCAATTCGCTGGTTCGCATGATGGTCGATCGTGAGTTAAGCGATCTATACCCGGGGTCCGCCGTGTCGCACGCAAGCAAGGAGGCTGTACTGGAAGTCCGGGGCTTGTCGTTGCGGGCGGTGAAGGGCGCGCAAGCGCGGATACGGGACATCAGCTTCACGTTGCACCGCGGCGAAATCCTGGGCGTTGCGGGACTGGTCGGTTCAGGGCGTACGGAGATCATGGAGATGATTTTCGGCATGCGTCCTTGCACGGGAAGTATCGCCATCGACGGCAAGCCGGTGACCATCCGCAGTCCCCATGATGCAATTGAACAGGGTATTGGCTTCGTCACCGAAGACCGCAAGGCGCAGGGGCTCGTGCTCGGAATGAGCGTGCGGGAAAATTTCAGCCTGACCCACTTGAAGCGCTATTCACCCTTCCAGTTCCTGCAACGCGCTAAAGAAGAGAATAGCTGCAAACAATTCGTGCGCAGCCTCGGCATCAAGACGCCTGACAATGAACAGAAGGTCGTCAATCTTAGCGGGGGAAATCAGCAAAAGATCGTGATCGCTAAATGGGTCGCGCGAAATCCCAAGGTCCTGATTGTTGACGAGCCAACACGTGGCATTGACATTGGCGCTAAGGCGGAAGTGCACGCATTGCTGGCGCGGCTCGCTTCGCAAGGCATTGGGATCATTGTCATTTCGTCCGATTTGCTGGAGGTGCTTGCAGTCAGCGACAGGATCCTGATTGTTCGTGAAGGACAGTTGAATGGCGAGATGACGCGTGAGCAAGCGACCCAGGAACGCGTGATGGCCGCAGCGACCGCTTGATTTTTGATTTTACACATTGAACGGAAAACCATGACAACGATAGCTGTGATTCATACGGGACCCGTGACGGTTCTACCGATCAAGGAACAACTCAGCGAGTTGATCGCGCACGCGCGCGTGATCAACATCATGGATGACAGCCTGCTGAACGACGTCCGTACAGCGGGGCATCTGACACCGGAAGTCGCCAGCCGCATTTATAGCTACATGTTGAATGCGCAGGCAATGGGCGCGGACATCATCGTCAATGCGTGTTCTTCGGTCGGCGAGGCGACGGACTCGTTAAAAGAATTGATCCGCACGCCGATTGTAAAGATCGACGAGTCGATGGCGGAAGAGGCCAGCGCGATCGGCCCGCGTATCGGCGTGGTCGCAACCGTAGCCACTACGCTGGACCCCACGGTGCGGCTGATCCGGCGCAAGGCGGGTGAGCTCGGCCGCATGGTCGAGGTGACCGAGCGGATCGCGGAGGGGGCGTTCGAAGCGCTGCTTCGCGGGGAGGGTGCGCTGCACGACGAGATTCTCAAGCAGACAATCGTCGCGCTCGCCGATCAAGTCGACGTCGTCGTGCTCGCGCAAGTGTCGATGGCACGTCTCATCCCCACGCTTGGCACGCTGCGTGTTCCGGTGCTGTCCAGCCCGCGCAGCGGCGTCGAGGCGGTTAAACGCGCGCTAGCGGCGCTTTGACGGCCCGAACGTTCAAGGAGGGCGCAGTGAACGATGCCGGTAACATGATCTGTTTTGGCGGCTGCTTGTTGCGCAGGAATTTCGCAACGAAGAGGGGCGTCAGAACGATCTTGCGTTCGTGCATGGCTGTCAGCCCTTCAGTTTTCAAGTCGTTGAAGTGCCGGTTGACGGATTCGCGCGATGTACCAATGAATTCGGCGAGCTTGTCTTGCGGAATAGGCAGATCGATAAGGACTGCATCTGCTTGACTTAAGCAGTCGAATTCGACGCCTATCTGACCGGCGAACATCACGAGAATGTTCGTCAGGCGTTTGCGCACGTCGTGCAGGGACAGGTTTTCGATCAGCTGCTGAGCTTCCTGCCATCGGAGGTAATGGCTTCGCAAGACGAAGTCGTTGATTACGTCGTAGCGGGCGAGCAGTTGTTTGAAATCAGCCTTGCGAATGTAGCAAATCATGCTGGGAGCAAGCGTCTGCGCATGATGGGAATAATTGGCTTCGTTCAGAACGTCGCCGTCGCCGAACAGCATGCCCGCCTTGATAAACGACAGCGTGATCTCTTGCCCGTCTTCGGTCAGCCTGAAGAGCCGGACGCTTCCGCTTTTGAGCAAATAGACATGATTGCTCAGGTCTTCAGGTCTGTAGATCGTTGTATTTTTTCGAACCGTCCGGTGATCGCTGAATGCGGGCATGACCTCATCGAGGCAATGACGTTCGATTAGCGAGAGAAGCTCGCTTTTTCCGACAAACCACATTGGAAGTCTCCTTGAACCTTGGCTCCTGAACCGGGAAGGGGCAGGAGCCGTTTCTATACATGCGTTCGCCATGATTTGCTTTACCCGTGAGGTCGAACCATCGCTTCCAACATTGCATGCAACGCATACACCGGACACACATTTCCGCCACGCAGGTTCAGGCAACCTGCGGCGCATGCGCTGCAAGAAATGCACAGACCGCGTCGGTGACTTGCCGGGTCGTCGCCGTGCCACCCAGGTCGGCTGTATGCGTTGCGGGATTCGCCGTCACGTGTTCAATAGCCGCCATGACTGCGCGTGCTGCGTCCATTTCGCCAAGATGCTCCAGCATCATGACGACCGACCAGAACGTACCGATAGGATTCGCCAGGCCCATGCCCATGATGTCGAAGGCTGAACCATGAATCGGCTCGAACATGGACGGATAGCGGCGCTCGGGATCGAGATTGGCTGTCGGCGCGATGCCGAGACTTCCGGCCAGCGCAGCAGCCAGGTCGCTCAGGATGTCGGCATGCAGGTTGGTCGCGACAATCGTGTCGAGCGTTGCAGGGCGGTTCACCATGCGTGCAGTGGCGGCATCGACGAGTTCCTTGTCCCACATGACATCGGGAAACTCCTTCGAAATTTCGAGGGCGATTTCGTCCCACATCACCATTGCGTGACGCTGCGCATTGCTCTTGGTGATAACGGTCAGCAGCTTGCGCGGACGCGACGCCGCCAGGCGAAAAGCGAAGCGCAGGATTCGTTCGACGCCTGCTCGCGTCATGATCGAAACGTCGGTTGCGACTTCGATCGGATGGCCTTGATGCGCCCGGCCGCCCACCCCTGAATATTCGCCCTCTGAATTTTCCCTGACGATGACCCAGTCGAGATCAGTCGGACCACAGCGTTTAAGCGGGACATCGATACCCGGCAGGATTCTCGTGGGACGCACATTGGCGTACTGGTCGAAGCCCTGACAGATCTTGAGCCGCAGACCCCAGAGCGTGACGTGGTCGGGGATCGCAGGGTCGCCTGCCGAGCCGAACAGAATCGCGTCCTTGTCCCGGATCGCATCAAGGCCGTCAGCGGGCATCATCACCCCGTGCTGACGATAGTAGTCACCACCCCAGGCGAAGTTTTCGAACTCGAACTTGAATTGGCCCGTTTGCGCGGCCAGCGCTTCCAGCACTTCCTGTCCTGCTGGCACGACTTCCTTGCCAATGCCGTCTCCGGGAATAGTCGCGATCCGATAACTCTTCATCTCTGGTCTCTGGAATTGGAAAACATCTGGGCATGCTAAAGCGCAAAGGCGCCGCGAAACGCTGAGGGAGTTAAACTGTCTTTAACTTTGAGTTAATAATGAAGTTGCCGGCGACCTCGCAATGACCTCTCCAATTCAGGCAGAAGACTTGAGTTTTTTCTCCATCCTGGCGGGTTGTGGCAGCCTGACAGCTGCTGCGCGCGAGTTGGGATTAAGCACGGCGGCAGTCAGCAAGCACCTCTCCCAGATGGAAGCGCGCACAGGCGTCGCGCTGGTGAGCCGGACGACCCGCCGCATGAGCCTCACGCCCGAGGGCGACCTTTACGCGGCCCGAGCGCGGAGAATCCTGACTGAAATGGATGAGCTTGCGCAGCTTCTTGGCAGGGCGGCCGTTGCGCCAAGCGGGCTGTTGCGCGTCAACGCCACGCTGGGTTTCGGACGCAGTCACATTGCTCCCGCTATATCGCGATTTGTGAAGCTGTACCCTGAGGTCGACGTGCAGTTGCAGCTATCGGTCGATCCTCCTCCCCTTAGCGAAAACGCCTTCGACGTATGCGTGCGTTTCGGCCAGGCGCCGGACTCGCGTGTCATTGCCCGGCTGGTCGCGCCAAACCGGCGCCTGCTCTGTGCAGCACCGGCTTATTTCGCTGATCATCCACTGCCCCGGCATCCTCAGGATCTTGCGCAGCACAATTGCATAGGCATACGCCAGGGCGACGATGGCTACGGTATCTGGCGGCTGACGACGGGGCGGGGCGGGGAGGAGAAAGCCGAGGTTATACGCGTCCGGGGTAACCTCACTACGAACGATGGCGAGATCGCTGTGAAATGGGCGCTCGATGGTCACGGCATCCTGATGCGTGCAGAGTGGGACATCGCCGAGTATTTGCGCGACGGCCGATTGATACACGTATTGCCGGCTTACCGGACGCCCGATGCCGATATTTATGCGGTCGTTCCGCAACATCTGCAAACAACGTCACGCGTTAAGTCGTTCGTCGATTTCCTCATACTTGCTTTGCAAACTAAATAAAGATTGAGCAACGTCCAAGTTCGATCAAAATTGTTTTCGCTCTCTTCTCGCGTCGTTTAGACAAAGTGAATAAACACGTCGCCTTCTTTCGTAACTTGAATCTCGGACGACCGAATTGCCCGACCAAGGTCCAGTTCGAAGAAGCGTTCGTGGCCGCCGGCGCAGCGTCAGCGTCTTCGTTCCTGACCAATGGCACGATGGTTTTCACAACAGGCTCTGGCAGACAAGCGCTTAGGGTGTTCAATGATGCTTGCGAGATTCTTCATGGGACGTGTGGGCTTGAAGAGCCGGGCTTCATGCGCACCATCGAGTACCTGACTCAGCTCATCGCTCTGGAGCCCTTCGTGGAAATCGATCCCGGTAGCGTCCACGCCTGTTGTGCGTCCTTCCTTCATGCAACAGATGGCTTGTCCGTTGCACAGCTACCCCTTGAGTCCGGACGTCGCGACGTAAAGGTGCTTCAATTGACTGATTCCGAGGCATTTAGTGTCAGTATCAAGGTCGGAAATTCGACAGGAAGTCCGAACGCATTTCTCGAAAAGCGCCTAGGCGTTCCTGTTACCACACGCAGTTGGAACACCATTGTTCGCCTCGTGCAAAAGCATGCCTAAGCGCTTACAGGGTTGCCGGGTTCATGCTCATTTGTCCGCAACAATGGGAGCTAGATCCGGCTCTGAGAAAGCTCGCTCACGCGGTGGAATGGGATATGCATTTCCGGTGTAGAGTTGAGCATCATCGACTTGAGTCCCCCCATGTCCAAACCTACGCCCGATCAAGCCAGCCAGGAGACCGCTCGTCTCGTGCTTCGTATGGATGCCGCCATTTCAGCATTCAGGGCTGGGCTAAAGTCGGGGGTGCAAGCACTCGATGCAGCGAGCCCGATTGACTCGCAACTCTCGTCATCGTCGAGCGGCAATATGCCAGCAAGCGGGTCGGGTCTGGGAGAGCGTCGTGTGCCTCGTCGGCCGAACAAGGTGGAACTCGCTATCCTCACGGCGCTTGCCGACACCTACGGCGCCGAGATGCTGACCAATTCCTCCCTTGGCTACGTTTTGCGCGTCTTTGCAAGAGGCGGCGGCGTTGCACTCGTGCAGCGCTTGCTGTTCGGTGAGTCGGCGTCGGACCAGCAGTTGTCGCTGATGCTAACGGCGGCTCGCACTGCGCTCACACAAATCTCAACGGTTTTCCCGGACGTGTTTTTCGCGGATGCCAACGCCGTGATTGCGGGCTTTCGACCGCGGCCGCCGACGGGATTTTCCAGCTAGAGCGCAAAGAAACAAGCGAGCGCATGCCGGCATGGTTTCGGCGTCAGCGAGGCAACGATCGCGCTAACGTTTGCGCAACCAGTGAGCCGAACCACTTAGGCGATGCATCCACGCAGCCGCGCTAAAATAACGGCGCTTCAAAACGCTAAGCCATAAAATGGGGTCGCTGCATATTGCAGGGCGGCTGCGGCACTTCTCACGCGACATCTTTCATTCACACGGCGGCTCAAATCAATTTCACTGACGGCGTTCTCGGCGCTAGCCTTCATGCGCTCACTATGCCCGAAGTGCTCGGGGTCGTTGTCGCACTCGTGCTTGGCGGCATGGTCAAAGGGATTGTCAGTATCGGCGTGCCGCTTGTCGCCATGCCCATATTGAGTCAGTTCTTGCCGATCAAGCAGGCAGTACTGCTTCTTTCAATGCCCATCATTCTCGGCAATATCCCGCAAGCACTGGAAGGCGGTGAAATGCTGCCGACGGTTCGCCGTATTGCGACTCCGCTGATTGGTACCGTCCTGGGAAATATCGTCGGCGTAACGGTCTTGATTTCACTCGCACCGCATCGCGCGCAAGCCGCGGCCGGTTGTTTGCTGATGCTTGCCGCGCTGTTGTTGCTCGCGGCGCCTAAGCTCACGCTATCGCCTCGCTCGGCCAAGCCCGCGGGCCTTGTGTTCGGATTTGGCGCGGCCGTGATGGAAAGCATTGCGTCGGTTCCCGGCCCTTTGCTTGCGATGTACCTGATCGCGACAGGCGCAACAGGCAGGGCATTTACGAAACAGATCGCAATCATCCTTGTTGTATCCATCCTCACCCTGATCCTTACGTTCAGCGGAGGCGCTCATACGAGTCTTAGCGATATTGCTATTTCGACGGCGGCAAGTGTTCCTGTGATTATCGGCATCCTGCTTGTGCGGCCGCTTCGCGACAAACTGCCGCCGGGCGCATTCCGCATGTTGGTGCTGCTTTTTGTACTTGCCGCGGCGTGTCAGATGATCTGGAAGTCGGGCATTTTGTAAGGTTGCAGAGGCTCATGGCGATGCAGGCGCCCAAGCGTCCTCAATCCGTCACTTTATCAATCCGGGATATCGGGCTCGACCAGCTTTGCCAGTTGGAGAAGCGACTCCTGCCAGCCGAGGTAGCACATCTCCACGGGAATGACTTCGGGTATGCCCTCCTGGACGATGTTGAGCTCGGTGCCGCAGGACACTTGCCGCAATGAAACAGTGACGTCGATCTGGCCGGGCAGGCTTGAGTTGTCGAATCGGTCCGAATAGCGGATCTTCTCGAACGGCACCAACTCAGCGTACTCGCCGCCGAACGAGTGGCTGTTGCCGGTGGTGAAGTTGCGGAAGGACATCTTGTGTGTGCCGCCTACGCGGGCATCCAGGTGGTGGACCTGACAGGTGAACCCGTAAGGAGGAAGCCACTTCTCTATTGCATCGACTTCGAGAAAGGCCCGATAGATGCGTTCGGGAGTCGCGCGCAAGACGCGGTGCAGACGGACGGTTCCAGTAGTCATGGTGTGAATGCCTTTCGGTGGAGAAGTGGAGTGAAGAAGTGGGGCATAACCCTACGACGATTCGGCGGCGTCCGTATCGACATGAATCAAGGTCGGTAAAAACCCCTGGGCATCGATAAATTCCATTCGCACCCGATGTGTCCTTCTAGTACGGTGAGCGCCACTTCGGCGTTCACGGATACGATCCGCGATATCCGGGGTGACACCGCATCGCTTCGCATCGCAACGCATCGGCCTGGTAAAAAAATGAATCTTTTTTCCCTGCCGTGTCGAATTGGACGGTCTTCGTTCGTCGCCTCGATAGCAGCATGCGATTTGCCTGCCCATTCATGCCCGTTCAATCAGACACTGACAGGAGCTTTGCCATGACGATTCAAAAGATCACGCCGTTTCTCTGGTATGCCGAGGAAGCTGAGGAGGCCTCTGCTTTCTATGCAGATATTTTCCCGGACTCGCGTGTCGTCCGGGTCACTGCGGTGACGAGTGCCGGTTCAACGAAGCTTGTCGAATTCGTGCTCTTCGGGCAGCCTTTTTTCGCCATGAGTTCTGGGGGAGGCGACGCGTTTAACCACTCGATGTCTCTAGTGGTCAACTGTGACGATCAGGAAGAACTCGACCGCTATTGGAACGCCCTTCTCAAGGGCGGCGGCTCGCCTGAGGCATGCGGCTGGCTGAAAGATCGCTTCGGGGTGTCGTGGCAGATCATTCCCTCCGATCTCATCCCGATGATGTCGGATCCTGATCCGGTAAGGGCCACGCGCGTTGCAGAAGCCATGATGAAAATGGTGAAGTTCGATGCCGCCACGCTGAGAGCCGCTTATGCCGGAACCGGCGATTAACGAGGGGATCTGAAATAGGGTGAGCGGAGCCGCTAGCATCCGAGCCTCAGCAACCAGAGGATGCCGTAACGTGTAATTTTCGGCCGCGCTCACCAGGGAACGACGCGTCCCAGGTAGTCCAGGTAATGCAGCCCGGAGCGCCCTTCGTAAGCCTCCATCGTGTTCAGCAAGTTCGGGATACTTTCCTCGATACTCAGACGCCCCTCAGGACCGCCCATGTCTGTTCGCACCCATCCAGGCGCCATCAGTAACAAGGTTCTCGCGCCGTCCGGGTGACGTGCAGCGAAGCTACGCATGAACATGTTGAGCGCAGCCTTACTGCCCCGGTAGACCTCATAGTTGCCGTTAGTATTGTTAGTCAGGCTGCCTTGCCCGGATGACATCAAGCCGATCGTTCCGGCCGGCTGCACGAGATCCTGAAACGCCTCTATCGCCCTCATCGGACTCAACGCGTTCGTCACCATCACGCGTACGAATTCCTCGGTCGAGACATCGGCGATCGTTTCACCATCATTGTTTTTGACGCCCGCGTTCACGAAGAGTAAATCCAGTCGTCGATCCTTAAGGCGGCTATGCAACGCGGTGACCTGCTCAGGAATCGTGATATCGACTGTTTCAACTTCCAGCGCACCCTGGCTGCTTGCCGAGAGTTGGCGCAGCTTGTCCATTGAACCCTCGCGGCCAGTGGCGATGACTTGCCAGCCGCGCTTCAGATATTCCTCGACCATCGCGAATCCGAGACCCCGGGATGCGCCAACGAGGAGGACAGTTTTCTTCGGAGATGTGTCTTGCATTGATCGTTCCTTAAGTCATGAGTCGAAACATCGAATATAGCGATCAGAGATACATGGCGGAAGGCGCAGCAGTTGCATTTATAACGTGCAGCAGACGCCATGTCTCAAGTTGATGATGCTACGATGAGGCATGACAGAACCCGATCTGAATCTACTCATCGCGCTCGATGCATTGCTCACCGATGGCAGCGTGGTCGGTGCCGCGCGTCGGCTGGGATTGAGTGCCTCGGCAATGAGCCGAACCTTGACCCGGCTTCGCGAGGTGACCGGTGACCCGTTATTAGTTCGAGCGGGGCGCGGCATGGTATTGACTCCCCATGCAGAGGCACTGCGTCAACGCACTCAGAATGCGGTTCATGAAGCACGTGCCGTACTTCGTCCCTCAACAACGGAACCGGATTTTTCAACGTTGCAGCGGACCTTCACCATTCGCGCGAGCGACGGTTTCGTGGAGGCTTTCGGTGCCGCCCTGATCGCGGCGGCGACCGCGGTTGCGCCGCTCGTGCGTTTGCGTTTTGCTCCCAAGCCCGAGAAGACAGCGGCATATTTGCGCGATGGCTCCGCTGATCTTGAGATCGGTGTATTGAGCGACATGGGGCCGGAAGTTCGTGTGCAAGCGTTATTCCGCGATCGGTTTATCGGCGTTGTCAGGCAGGGTCATCCGCTCGCGATGGAGCGTGAGGTGACAGTCGAACGGTACATCGCCTTCGGTCATGTCGTCGCTTCACGACGCGGTCGAACAACTGGACCGGTTGATGAAGCGCTAGCGGCTTTAGGGTTCGAGCGAATGATCGTCGCCGTGGTTCCGAGTTTTCCCGCCGCGCTCGCTGTAGCGCGAGCCTCCGACCTGATCGCGCTCGTGCCTGCGTCTCAGGTAAGCAAGCAGCCCGAACAGCAAAGGTTGCTCACGTCCGCCTTCGAGCTTCCCATTGCGACCGAAGAGATTACGGTATCGCAGATGTGGCATCCGCGGTTAGAGGTCGATCCTGTCCACCGATGGCTTCGACAACTGACGCTGGCTGTATGCCGTGAGCGTTTGCCTTTGTGATGCAATGGAGGGCATAAGGCAATGCGCGCGCTCGACTTCAGCCGCCGCGTGACAGAGTATTAGCTTTCTTGATACTGCCGCCAGACATGCTGTTTTCTTGAATTTGACTCCGTACACTTGTTTTCAAGGCGACGAACCGCGCCGCGATAACAAAGGTTTCAGGAGACAAAAGTGAGCAAACAGATATTGCTGGAGGATCTCCCTCTACGCCGCTTCCATCTGCGCGTTGCGTTCAGCGGCACCGGTGGCCAGTTCAGCGATGGCTTCGTGCTGGGGATCATCGGCATTGCGGTGAGCATGGCATCCGTGTCGCTTCATTTGACTCCGCTCTGGATGGGGTTGCTTGGCGCTGCGTCCCTCGCGGGCCTGTTTCTCGGGAGCATGTTCGCCGGTCCGATTGCGGACAAGTACGGCCGACGCACCATCTTCGCCTTCGACATGTTGTTGTTCGCCATCATCTCGGCAGCGCAATATTTCGTGACTTCGCCGGCCCAGCTGTTGGTCCTGCGCCTGCTGCTGGGTTTGATTCTTGGTGCGGACTACGTAGTAAGCAAATCGCTCGTGACCGAGTTTTCGCCACGCCGTTACCGCGGCCGCTTGCTTAGCGTACTTGCCGCCGCATGGGCTGCGGGCTACGTCGGCGCCTACCTTATCGGCTTTGTCATCCGTGACATTGGCCCCGACGCATGGCGAATCATGCTGGCCGCAAGCGGGATCCCGGCACTCCTCATTCTTCCGTTCCGCCTGGGTGTGCCCGAGTCGCCTATGTGGTTGATGAAACGCGGGCGGCGCGACGAGGCGCTTGCAATCATTCGTCGCAAATTCGGGCCTGAAGTCATCTTTCCTGACTCGTCACGCGTGTCTTCGTCAGCAGCGTCTCAGCAACGACGCGGCGCGTGGTCGCAATTGTTCTCACCGCGCTGGCGCAAGAACACGCTGGTTGGTTGTGTGTTCTACACCTGTCAGGTCGTGCCGTATTTCGCGCTGGGCACGTTCTCCCCAAAGGTGCTCCAGGCCTTGCAGGTCAAGGACAACTTCGTAGGAGGGCTGATTTATAACGTCTTGCTCTTCGCGGGAGCGATCGTCGGTCTTCTGATCGTCGACAAGCTGTCGCGTCGCGCCTTCCTCATTGGCACGTTCTACCTCGCAGCGGTCGCCCTGGCGATCCTTGCTTACGCGGGATTCGGGCCGATAGGAACCATGATCGCGTTTGGTCTCTTCGCCTGCATTCTTTCAGCCGCCGCGAATCTTGAGTTCGTGTATCCGCCCGAACTCTTTCCGACTGACCTGCGCGCATCAGGGGTTGGGCTAGCGGTTGCTTCCAGCCGGTTTGGTTCGGCCATCAGCACGTTCCTTCTTCCGTTAGCGATGCAGCACGTGGGCATTCATTCGGCACTCGGTGTATGCGTCGGCGTATTAGTGTTCGGGGGTGTCTTTTGCCACATATTTGCGCCCGAAACGGGCACCGAAAATCTGTCGGACATGAGGTCCGGGCAAGGCAATGAAAGAGAATCTGCAATGGGCGACGAGCAGGGCGCCGCGCTTGCGGCTTTTTCAGACGGCAACAGGAAGTGACTACCCTTGATGCTCCGAAGAAGCGACGCGCCAGATGACTTATCCTGCGGTGTCATGCAAGGACAACATTTAACCGGGCCCATCATGTCGCTGAACAAGCCAATCGATATGCACGCGGTACAAGTCTTCGTTGCCGTCGCGGAAGAGGGCAGCATGTCCGGGGCGGCGGCGCGGATGGGCATTTCTCAATCGGGTGTCTCCCAGATCATCCGGCAACTCGAGGAAGAACTCGGCGTCGTGCTCGTCAATCGAACCACTCGCCCGCTGGCGCTGACGCCCTTCGGCATCGCGCTGCGAAACCGCGGTGCGATATTGAGTGAGGAAATCGCGAACCTGAAGGCACAGGTCGTTGAAGCAGGGCAAGGGATCAAGCCGGACCTGCGTATTGGGCTGGTCGACTCGTTTGCGGCGACATGCGGGTCGGTCTTCACCAAGCGCCTGCTGGGGAAGGTTTCAAGGCTGTCCATACTCACTGGATTGAGTCCGCAACAGGGCGAGGCATTGTTACGCCGGGATCTGGATCTTGTCGTCACGAGCGACGCGCTGATGGATGCCAACGACGTAGTGCGATACCGGCTCTTTTCAGAGCGATATCTTGTCATCACGCCAAGGGACGCGCACATGTCCGTGCGGACCGTCGACGATGTTCGGGCGCTGGCAAACTCGCTGCCGATCGTACGTTTCAACCGGACCTCGCAGGTTGGCATGCAGATCGAGCGATACCTGCGCCGGATCGAACTGCGCATGCCGATCCGTCTGGAACTCGATAACGCCGATGCGCTGACGTCGATGGTCGCTGAAGGGATCGGATGGGCAGTGACCTCGCCAATGTGCCTGCTGCAGGGCGCAGCGCATGCGAGTCAGGTGGTAACTCATGTGGTGGACAACCTGGGACTCGAGCGGTCGCTTTACCTGGTCGCGCGTCGTGACGAATACAGCGCGTTTTTCGAGGACGCGTGCGAGACGGCACGCGAGGTGATCGAAACGTTTTTCCTGCCCAGGCTGAAAGCGTTGGGCAGCGGGATTGAAGAACTGATTGTTGTTGGTGAAAGCAATGTTGAAAGGAACTCACATGAATAAGCTTGTCTATAACGAATCACAAACCGAATCACAAACCGAATCACGAAACGATTCACGGACCGAACGCGACTACGTTGGCGAAGTCACCATACCCGGCGACAAGCTGTATGGCGTCAACACGGTAAGGGGCGTTGAAAATCTCAGCGTCTCGCCGCTCGGCATCGCGCACTATCCACAGTTCCGGGACGCGTTTGCACAATGCAAGTGGGCCGCCGCGTTGGCGAATCGTGACAATGACGTGCTGACTACCCAGCAGTGCGAAGCGATCATGCTCGCGTGTCGGGACGTCATAGCGGGGCAGTTCGATGATTCGCTTATCGTTGATCTGCTGGAAGGGTCCGGCGGTACGTCGACGAATATGAATTTCAACGAGGTCATCGCCAATCGGGCGCAGCAGCATCTGGGACAACCGTCCGGGTCATACGATGTTATCCACCCCAATGACCACGTCAATCGTTCGCAATCGACAAATGACGTTTATCCGGCGGCGCTGAAGATAGCAACGCACGCGATGCTTGAGCCGCTCATCGCGGAGATAGTGCAGCTTGCTGCGCACTTCGACACCAAGGCAACGGAATTTGCCGACATCCTCCATCTCGGCCGAACCTGTCTGCAAGATGCGCAGCCGATGCGGCTGGGACAAGTCTTCGGCGGCTACGCATCGCTTACGCGGCGTCTGGCGGAAGAACTCGCGGCCGTACGCGACAAACTCCGCACGCTTCCGCTTGGCGGTACTGCGATCGGCACGGGGTTTGGCGCACCGGCAGGATATCGATCGGCTGTCTATCGGCATCTGTCCAGCATCACTGGCGTGGACTATACGGCGCCGTTGAATCCCTTCGACGCGATGCAGAATATGGACGTGTTTTCTCGCGTTTCAGCCGAACTGCGCACCTGCGCCGCGTCTCTCGCGAAGGTCGCGTCGGATCTGACCGTGCTGTCATCCGGCCCGGTAGGGGGCCTTGGGGAACTGCATCTTCCTGAGGCTCAAGCGGGCTCGTCCATCATGCCGGGCAAGGTCAATCCGGTCTTGCCAATGGCCATGATCCAGTTGAGTTTCGCTGTTATCGGGAATGACGTTGCGGTCGCTCAGGCGGTTCAGTATGGGCAACTCGAGATCAATCACTTCGAGCCCGTCGTGGCGTCTCGCGTGTTCGACAGCATCATGCTGCTGACCAACGGCATCCAACGATTCGCGCAGAAGTGCGTAGCGGGTATTACAGCCGATGTCGCGCGAAACGAGCAGCACCTGATGGATTCGATGGCCATGGCAACCGCGCTCGTGCCCAAGCTTGGATACGCTCGCGTGAGCAAACTGGCTCGCCAGTCCGTCGCGGAAGGTCGCCCGCTGCGCAGCATACTGGACGAGTCCGGGCTGCTGGCCAAAGACGATACGCTGGCGGCCATTCATGAGGCCTCGTATCCGGTCTTTGGCGCGTAAGCAAACTTTGCTGGTAATGGTCGTCGCTACGCCCAAGAAAAAAACCGCGCTAGTTGCTAAGCGCGGTTTTTTTATCCAAGGCTGGCGGGGGGCTCGCAATAAGACTAAGTGCACCCTTTGTCGCCAGCTTTACTGAGCCTGAATTTTCCGTGGCTTCGGCGGCGTTTGTACCTTGCTGTACTGGAACTCCGGTGTGTCCTTCAGTGCTTCCTTCGTTGCGCCTGCCAGATAGAAGTTGCCATTGCGGATGTCGAGCGACGCAATGGGAACGGCGACGTCATGCGTGGCGACACCCAGGAAGCCGCCAGTTCCGATGACGGCTGCCGAGACTGTCGTATCCGGCGAAATGACCAGGTCGATGATGGAGCCGATCTTCTCGTTCTTATCGTTGTAGACCGATTTCCCAAGAATGCTCTTCTTGGCGCTCCAGCCCTGCAGCAATGCTTGCGACTGTTGAACCGTCACGGACAGCGGCTGGGTGCCGGCCACTTGTGCTTGCGCACCCATGCTTGCCGCGCCAATCAGGGTTGCAACCGTCAGGCTTTGCCAAATTTTCATATCGAGTTCTCATATCATTAGGGTCAGCGGTATGTGCAATTTCTGGGCCTGCCTGGAACGTTTCTTCCTTTGGCGCTGTTAACCCCATTGCTAACCGGTCCGACGCTTGCCGACCTTGCGCTCCTTTGCGCTCGGATGCCTTATTCAGCGCGGCAATGAGCGCCTGTTGCAGGCATCCAAGCGCACCTTCAGCAGAGATCGCTTGATCCGCCCCTAAAGCTGCTGCGTTGCACAAAAGTTGACTCTTGAGCCACTACGGACTTACCCGAATGCAAATTAGTATCAGTTTTCGGTTTCAATTTCAGTGGTGAAATAGTCGTGACAGGGCTAACTTGCACACATGGCGTGGCGCAATGTGGTCTATGCGAACCGCCCCAAAAAATAGCGGGTCAGGAGGAAGACAGATGGACACCATTGCGAGTGCTGCGGCGTGTCAATGCGGAACGTGCGGTGATTGCCGCGCCGCTCGTACGGACGCCCGGCGCGCCAACATTGTCCAGCCGGATCTGGAACTGGTCGCCGTGCCGCGCGACGAGTCGTTCAAGGTCTGGTCGCACGGTTATCCGTATCGAACGGTGCGCTGGCACTTTCATCCCGAATACGAAATCCAGGTCGTTACATCGACGACGGGAAAATACTTTGTAGGCGATTACATCGGCAACTTCGCGCCCGGCAATCTGGTCATGACAGGCACGAATCTGCCGCACAACTGGGTCAGCAATGTGTCGCCGGGCGAGCGCGTGGATGAGCGCTGTCTCATCCTCCAATTCGACGCCGAGGTCGTCGCTAACGCCATCAAGGTGTTTCCGGAACTCAAGTGCGTGGAGTCCTTACTCGATGCATCGCGCTGGGGTGTGCTGTTCACACCGAAAACAGGCGCGGCCGCCGAACCCATCATGCGCGAGATGCTGGGCGCGCAAGGCATGCGGCGCATCACGCTGTTCATCGAGTTGCTTGACTTGCTCGTGCACAGCGCAGAACAAACCAAGCTCGCCAGTGCCGCGTATCGTGCGGACCCGGCGCGCTATGCCGAGACGCGCATCAATCACGTGCTTTCCTACATTGGCAAGAACCTGTCGCAAGAGTTGCGCGAGACCGAACTGGCCGAACTCGCGGGACAAAGCGCCAGCGCTTTTTCGCGATATTTCCGCCGCCATACCGGCGTGCCGTTCGTGCAATACGTGAACCGGTTGCGCATCAACCTTGCATGCCAGTTGTTGATGTCGGGTGAACTGACTATTACCGATATCTGTTATCAGGTCGGCTTTAATAATCTCTCGAATTTTAACCGTCAGTTCCTGTTGCTGAAGGACATGTCGCCGTCGAAATGGCGCGCGTATCAGCAGCTTAACGCGGCGAGCGCGACTGAATCATCGGACGCGGCGGAGGCTCTGGAAGAGCTTGGTTAGCGCATGTTTTTGCGGGTGAGGGTGTTGGCAAAAACAAAGAGAAACTAATTTGTACTACGGAGTAACTGAATTCCCCAGCAAGACCGCAGCAACACCGCAGCAAGTTCCAGGCACGGCAGCATCTGCGCCGTCATTTTTAAAAAAACGGAGACATTCGATGACCAGACTTTCGAACCAACTGATCGGCGCCGGCGTGCTGAGCCTTGGCCTCAGCTTTATAGGCACCGCCGCGTTGGCCGCGCCCAGTGGCACGGTCGCCTTCCTGATGCCCGACCAGGCATCGACACGCTACGAACAGCATGACTTCCCCGGTTTCAAGGCCGAGATGGCGAAGCTCTGTCCCGACTGCAAGGTGCTCTACCAGAACGCCAATGCCGACGTCGCGACGCAGCAGCAGCAATTCAACTCGGTGATCGCGCAAGGCGCGAAGGTAATTGTCCTTGACCCGGTGGATTCCACGGCTGCCGCATCGTTGGTTCATATGGCACAGGGTCAGGGGATCAAGGTTATTGCCTATGACCGGCCTGTGCCATCGACGCCGGCCAACTACTACGTATCCTTCGACAATGAAGGCATTGGCAAGTCGATCGCCGAGTCGCTCGTCCAGCACCTGAAAGACACGGGCGTACCGACATCTAAAGGCGGCGTGCTCGAGGTCAATGGTTCGCCGACCGACGCGGCGGCGGGACTGATCAAGAAGGGCATCCATGCCGGCCTGGCGGGCAGCGGTTACAAGACGCTGGCTGAATACGACACGCCGGACTGGGCGCCGCCCAAGGCCCAGCAGTGGGTTAGCGGCCAGATCACCCGCTTCGGCTCGCAGATCGTGGGTGTTGTCGCTGCGAACGATGGCACGGGAGGCGGCGCCGTCGCGGCTTTCAAGGCAGCAGGCGTGAATCCGGTGCCGCCGGTGACTGGTAACGACGCGACGCTTGCTGGACTGCAACTGATCATTGCAGGCGATGAGTACAACACCATTCTGAAGCCGAGCGAGATCGTGGCGGCTGCGGCGGCGAAGGTGGCTGTCGGCTTCCTGTCCGGCCAAACCCCGAAGGGCGAAACCACGCTCTTTAACACGCCGTCCCAGCTCTTCAAGCCCGCGGTCATCACGTCGAAAAACATCAAGGCGGAGGTCGTCGACAAGGGCTTCGCGAGCGCCAAGGACCTGTGCACCGACCGTTATGCCGACGGCTGCAAGAAGCTTGGCATCACGAACTGAGCTGTCTTGAACTGAACTGCGCAAACTGATCCGGCGCGACGCCGGGCGGGATCCGGCTCGTGCCGGGTCCCTCTACTCTTAATGAGGTATCCGTCCCATGACTGACGACTCCACAACACGATCCAGGCGCGGTGAGCTGGTGCTCAGTCTGCGCAGCGTCTCGAAGCACTTCGGAGCGGTCTCGGCCCTGACGGACATCGAGCTCGACGTGCATGCGGGCGAGGTGGTCGCCCTCGTAGGCGACAACGGCGCCGGGAAATCGACACTCGTCAAGGTGCTTGCCGGTGTACATCAACCGAGCGCCGGTACGATCACGTTCGGCGGCAAGGAGGTCACGCTGTCCAATCCGGGCGCGGCGCTCGATCTCGGCATTGCCACGGTGTTTCAGGACCTCGCGCTCTGCGAGAACCTCGATGTCGTCGCGAATATTTACCTCGGACGCGAACTGAACCCGATGCGTCTCGACGAGGTCGCCATGGAGGTGAAGGCGTGGACGCTGCTGAACGAGTTATCGGCCCGCATTCCGAGCGTGCGCGACGTGGTTGCGTCGCTATCGGGCGGGCAGCGTCAGACGGTGGCGATCGCACGTTCGCTGTTGCTCGATCCAAAGCTGATCATGCTCGACGAGCCAACGGCAGCGCTTGGCGTAGCCCAGACCGCCGAGGTGCTGAACCTGATTGAGCGGGTGCGTGACCGCGGCCACGCCGTCATCATGATCAGTCACAACATGGAAGACGTGCGCGCCGTGGCCGACCGGATCGTGGTGCTGCGGCTTGGCCGTAATAACGGCGTTTTCTATCCCGACTCCTCGAACCAAGAGCTGGTGGCCGCGATTACCGGCGCCACCGAGAACGCCGTGTCGCGCCGCGCCGGCCGTCGTCAAGCCGAACAGAGCGTCTAGACCCAAGGAACGATCATGAGCAACGAAATGCAAGGCACTCCGCCGCGTGAAACGCAAGACGCGCCTAAGCCGGCCACGCTCCTCGACCGCAGCGATGTCCGCGTCAAACACGCGACCGGGGTCGGCGGCGCCGTTTCCGCCTTCGTCGAACGGGTGCGCTCGGGCGATCTGGGGTCGCTGCCCGTCATCGCGGGCCTCGTCATTATCTGGACCGTGTTCACGAGCCTGAACCCGGTATTTCTCTCCGCTAACAACCTCGTGAATTTGCTGTTCGACTGCTCGACAGTCGGCGTGATTTCACTGGGTATTGTCTGCGTGTTGATGGTGGGGCAGATCGACCTCTCGGTGGGTTCGATGAGCGGTTTCGCTTCGGCGCTCGTAGGCATGCTCTGGGTCAATCATGGCTGGCCCGTGCTGTTGGCCATTGTCGCGGCCATCGCGGTGGGCGCGTTCGTTGGCGCTATCTACGCGGTGCTGCTGAACCGGCTCGGCATGCCGAGTTTCGTCGCAACGCTGGCAGGGCTGCTCGCGATCCTCGGCATGCAGTTATACGTGCTGGGCGCCACCGGATCGATCAACCTGCCCTACGACTCCGCGCTGGTGAATCTCGGGCAACTCATCATCATCCCCGCCGCCATTTCGTACCTTCTCGCGCTGGCGCCTGGCGTCGTGATGATGCTGCTTGGATTACGTACCCGTGAGCGCCGCCGCGCGTCCAACCTCTCTGCACCCTCGGTGGGCAGCCTGCTCGTGCGCAGCGTGGCGCTTACCGTTTTGCTTGAGGCTGTGGTCGTGTACCTTAACCAGGGACGAGGCGTGCCGCTTATGTTTGGCGTCTTCCTCGGCCTCGCGGTGGCGATGGACTACGCGCTCAAGAGGACACGATGGGGCCGGTCGATGAACGCAGTCGGCGGCAATCACGAGGCCGCGAGGCGGGCCGGCATCAATGTCAGCGGCATCTATATGAGCGCCTTCGTGCTGTGTGCCAGTTTCGCCGCGCTTGGCGGCGTGCTGACCGCGGCACGGCTCGCCTCGGCCAGCCAGCAGGCCGGCAGTGGCGACGTGAACCTCAACGCCATTGCAGCAGCGGTGATTGGCGGTACGAGTCTTTTCGGCGGCCGCGGCAGCGCCTATTCAGCAGTGCTGGGCATTATCGTGATCCAGTCGATCGCAAGCGGCCTGACGCTGCTTAATCTGTCGTCCTCGCTGCGCTTCATGATCACCGGCGCGGTGCTGGCGATTGCGGTGATCGTCGACTCGCTTGCCCGGCAGTCTCGCGTCTCGCATGGCCGTGCGTAAAATCCGCAAACTTGGAGAGCAGTAAATGACTGACATGATGAAGGGAAAGGTTGCCGCCATCACGGGAGCGGCGTCGGGTATCGGACTGGAGTGCGCGCGCACGCTGATCGCGGAAGGGGCGAAGGTGGTGCTGGTCGACCGCGCCGGAGACAGGCTCGCGCAACTGTGCGCGGAACTGGGGCCGAACGCGTTCCCGCTGGTCGTGGATCTGCTGCAGCCGTCGGAGGTTTCCGGAATGCTGCCGAAGATCCTCGATCTTGCCGGCGGCCTCGATGTCTTCCATGCCAACGCCGGCGCGTACGTTGGTGGTGAAGTGATCGACGGAAATCCGGACGAGTGGGATCGCATGTTGAACCTCAATATCAACGCTGCGTTCCGATCGGTCCACGCCGTGCTGCCGCACATGGTCGCGCAGAAATCGGGCGACATCATCTTCACAAGCTCTATCGCCGGGATTGTCCCGGTTGTGTGGGAGCCGATCTACACCGCCTCCAAATTCGCGGTGCAGGCATTTGTCCATACGATTCGGCGTCAGCTTTCCAAGCATGGTGTGCGGGTAGGCGCGGTGGCTCCCGGCCCGGTTGTCACGGCGCTGCTCGACGATTGGCCGAAGGCGAAGATGGACGAGGCGCTTGCCTCGGGCAGCCTGATGCAGCCCAAGGAGGTCGCCGACGCGGTACTCTTCATGTTGACGCGGCCGCGCAACGTGACTATCCGCGATCTCGTGATCCTTCCAAACAGCGTTGATCTCTGAAACGCGTTGAAGGACGCGCAAAAGAGGCGAGCCCGGTTTGTGTGCGATGCGGCTCGCCATCCACCTTGGACGCCCCCATAACAAGCATCTAGCAGGCAGTGAGCCATGACAGCAGAAAACCCGACCGCCAAAGCGACAGACAGCACGCGCGATGCGAAATATGTCGTTGGCGTGGACGTCGGCACCGGCAGCGCCCGGGCCGGAATCTTCGACCTTGCCGGCCACATGATGGCCACGGCCAAGCGTGACATCACCCTGTATCAGGCGAGTGGTTCCATCGTCGAGCAATCGAGCGGCGAGATCTGGAATGCCGTCTGCGATGCCGTGAAGGATGCGCTGTCGCAAGCCGCGGTGTCAGCGGATCAAGTCGCCGGCATCGGCTTCGACGCCACCTGTTCGCTCGTCGTGCTGGGCGAGGGCGGCCAGCCCCTGGCCGTGGGTCCCTCCGAGCAAGCTGAGCGCGACATCGTCGTGTGGATGGATCACAGGGCCGTGGCGCAGGCAGAGCGCATCAACGCGACAGGACATGAGGTGCTGAAATTTGTTGGCGGCAAGATATCGCCGGAAATGGAGACACCCAAGCTGCTGTGGCTCCTTGAGAACAGGCCGAGCGTCTTTGCTGCGGCATGGCAATTTTTCGACCTGACCGACTTCCTGACGTGGCGCGCGACCGGGGACCTGTCCCGATCCACCTGCACGGTGACCTGCAAATGGACCTACCTCGCGCACGAACGGCGCTGGGACGAAAGTTACTTCCGTAGCGTTGGCCTGGGCGTGCTGGCGGACGAAGCCTTTGCTCGCATCGGCCAGAGTGTTGTCGATCCGGGAACGCCGTTGGGAGGCGGGCTAACCGCGAATGCCGCCGCGGAACTCGGCCTCCGAGTCGGAACGCCGGTTGCAACAGGCGTGATCGATGCCCACGCCGGCGGGATCGGCACAGTGGGCGCTGACGGTAAGTCCGAAGCCAACCTTGGCTATGTCTTCGGCACCTCTTCGTGCACGATGACCACGACTCGCAGCCCGGTCTTCGTACCCGGCGTATGGGGTCCCTATTTCTCGGCGATGGTGCCGGATGCATGGCTTAACGAAGGCGGTCAATCGGTGGCGGGCGCCGCGATCGAACATCTTCTTTCGATGCACCCCGCGACGCCCGATGCCCGGCAACAAGCTGAGCAGGCGGGTCAGTCCTTGCCGGTGATGCTCGCTACGCTCGCGGAGCAGGCTGCCGATAGTTTGTCGGAAGCCGTGTTGCTGGCGAAGGGCTTGCATGTCGTCCCGGAGTTCCTGGGAAACCGTGCGCCGTTCGCCGACCCTCACGCACGCGCCGTGATCGCGGGCCTTGGGATGGAGAGCGACCTGGACAGTCTGGTCGCGTTTTATATCGCCGGCATTTGCAGTATTGGATACGGCCTTCGTCAGATCATCGAAGCGCAGACCGTAGCGGGCGCTCCGATCGAGCGAGTGGTCATCAGCGGCGGCGCAGGACGGCTCGATCTCGTCCGGCAATTGCTCGCGGACGCGACCGGAAAGCCCGTGCTGGCCACGCAAGCGGAAGAGCCGGTTTTGCTAGGCGCCGCGATGCTAGGCGGCGTGGCTGGCGGCTTGTTCGATAACGTGCGCTCGGCGATGACCCGGATGTCGCATATCAGCAAGACCTACGAGCCGGCTATAGGCGATATTGCGGCACTGCACGAAGCACGGTATCAAGCGTTCAAGCAGTTGCAGAGCATTGCCAGAGAGATCCGCTAAAAGCGGCGCGAAGGTTAGCAGTCGACACAAACTGCCTACTGACGCAGCGTTCTAATCCATCACACTTAAGCCCTCGCGAGAATGCCAACGGTAAGACGCTGGCATCCTCGCTCAGCGCATCTGTCTCATTTCGCGACAGGTTCTTTAGCCGCCGCCAGACCAAGCGTCCGATTCTGCGACAGTGGTCGAATTCCTCACGCTCACCACGCTGGCTGTCCACGCAGCAGATTCCTTTTGCCTGTAGGCGCCAAGCCTCTGTTTATGGGAAGTCCGTGTCATCGGCATGGAGATTGCATAACGGTCAGCGATAACGTAAGCGATAAAAAAACGCGTAGGAAGAACCGGCAAGCCTGCCTGCAGCGTCCAGGGCCGGCAAGTTCCCATGCAAGCGGTCAAGCCTTTAAAAGGAGACGAAACGTGAAAGCTGCAGTGCTGCATGAATACGATGAATCATTGAGCCGTGACGAGTTCGTGCGTTACGAGGATGTTGCTGATCCGAAGATCGGAAAGGCCACTGACGTGATCGTGCGGATTGGCGGCGCGGGTGTTTGCCGTACCGACCTGCACGTGGTCGAAGGCATTTGGCGCAGCAAGGTTGACGTGGCGTTGCCCTACATCATGGGCCACGAAAACGCGGGCTGGGTCGAAGCGGTGGGCTCCGCCGTGGAGAGCGTCAAGGTGGGCGACGCGGTGATCTGCCATCCGCTCGTGACTAGCGGTCACTGCCTGGCATGCCGGCGCGGCGACGACATGCATGCAACCGACAGTAGTTTCCCGGGCATCAACGCCAATGGCGGATACGCCGAATATCTCCTGACGGGTGAGCGTTCTCTGATCAAGCTGCCGAAGTCGCTGGCGCCCAAGGACGTCGCGCCTTATACCGATGCCGGATTGACCGCGTACCGCGCTGCCAAGAAGGCCTCTCGCCATTTGCTGCCCGGCCAGTTTGCGGTCGTGATCGGCGCCGGCGGCTTGGGACACATCGGCATCCAGGTGCTGAAGGCCTTGTGCGCTGCGGAAATCATCGTGGTCGACCGCTCGGACACCGCGCTGAGTCTGGCGAAGGAATGCGGCGCGGACCATACGGTCAAGGGCGGTGGCGACGAAGTGGAGAGCGTGCTCGCGATGACCGGCGGCAACGGCGCGGAGGCGGTCATCGATTTCGTCGGTGAAGGTGACGCGATCGCCAAGGGGCTCGCCATGACGCGTAACGGCGGGTTCTATTACATCGTCGGATATGGCGGGAAGATCGAATTGCCGACCATCGACATGATCACCAGCGAGAAAACAATCGTCGGCAACCTGGTCGGCACTTATCCGGAGCTGGTCGAGTTGATGGCGCTGGCTGATCGCGGACTGGTGCATCTGGCGACGAAGGAATATCGCTTGAGCGATGCGAACCAGGCGCTCAAGGACTTGCATCACGGCAAGATCAGGGGCCGCGCGGTGCTGATTCCCTAGTGAGCGACGTAATTTAACCGGACTAGGGAGGGCGCCGTGACGCCGCAGCAAAATTCATTGCCGATTCCTGAACGCGTTCGCCTGGTCATTGCATTGACCGAGGTGAATTCCCGGTATTTGCGGGGCGAAAATCGCTGTGCCGGCGCGGAGATCGAGTTGGCATGTGCGCTGGCGTGCGAGAAGCGCGAAGGCGTAACGCCCGACCGGACGCGGGACATCGTGCAACTGCGAGCGCGGCTGGACGCATCACAAAACGAATTGCTGGCCATTGAAGCCGAGCGCGACTGGCTTGAAAACGAGCTCGCGAATTTCGACACGGCAGAGCCCAACAAGAAACCCGGGGAGTGGCAATGAATCGAATTCCGGTCACTGTGCTTACCGGGTTTCTCGGCGCAGGCAAAACCACGCTGCTCAATCGCATCCTGAGTGAGCAGCATGGCCGGCGCTATGCGGTGATCGTCAATGAATACGGCGAGCTCGGCATCGACGGTGCGCTGGTGGTGAGCGCCGAAGATGAGGTGATCGAGTTAAATAACGGCTGCGTATGCTGTAAAGTGCGCGGCGACCTGATCCGCGTAGTGTCCGGACTGATCAAGCGCAAGGGCGGTTTCGACGGCATCCTGATCGAGATGTCAGGGCTGGCGGACCCGGCGCCCGTGGTCCAGACATTCTTTATTGACGATGCCATTCGCCAGCGCACGCGGCTCGACAGCGTGATTTGCGTAACCGACGCGCTGCACCTCCAGGCATGTCTGGCCGACAGCCGTGAGGCCGCGGAGCAACTGGCACAGGCAGACATCGTACTCCTGAACAAAACTGATCTCGTCGATGCGAACGGCCTGGTTTCGGTAGAGACGGCTATCCGAGGCATCAACCCCACTGCGGAGTTGCTGCACAGCGTCCGCTGCGCGGTGCCGCTGGCTTCGCTGCTTGATCGGGGCGCGTTCGATCTCAAGCGCCTGCATCTTTCAAACTCTTACGACGATGCAGACGAGCGGCCCTTCCGCCATATATCCGTTGGTCCCGGCCGGCATAGTCATGGCATAGATTGCGTGTCGCTGCGTGTTGAGAAACCGCTGGAACGCAGCCGTTTTCTTTCGTGGTTGCAGCAACTGGTGGTCGAGCAAGGGCAGGATCTGCTACGGGCCAAAGGGATTGTCGACCTGTCGGGATCGGAGCGTCGTTTCGTGTTCCAGGGCGTGCATATGACCATGGATACGGACTTCGACCGGCCGTGGCGGCGGGATGAAGTACGCGATAGCAGGCTGGTGTTTATCGGCCGCAATCTTGACCGGCTTGGCTTGCGGGAAAGTATCGGCCATTGCCAGACCGACTCATGAATGCGCCGCCGCCTCTGATCGAGTTGCTCGGAGCCTATTGGATGACGGAGGCCCCCGTTGTCGCGCTAGCGTGGGACTTTCCCGGTCGCAATGTGGGATTTGCGCTGGGTGACGGCACGGTGGCGCTCGCGGCCGGGGAATGGCCCGGCGGTCCGGCGCTCAAGCCCCGCGAGGGCGGTGGCGTCGAGTTCGTGCAGCCGCGCGAACCGCCGGCGCCGGTCGCCCGCTTCAGCGTGCATGACGGCACTTGCCTCGCGCTTGCCGCGGATCCTGAAGGCGGTTTTCTCAGCGGCGGAGATGACGGGCGTCTCGTCCATCTGAAGGCGGATGGTACGAGCAATGTGCTCGTCGATGCCGCTGGTGAGTGGATCGATCTCGTGGCAACAAGCAGGACCGGCCGTGCCTATACGACTGGCCGCCGGGTGCACTGGCTGGGCGCGAAACCCGCTAGTCTGGCGTTAATGGGTTCGGCAACCGCACTCGGCTTTAATGCCTCCGGCGACCAGTTGGCGATCGCCCATCACGGCGGCGTCACGCTATGGCCCGTCGACACCCATGTTCCCCGCTTGCTCGCATGGCCCGGCTATCACCGCAGCGTGGCATGGAGTCGCGACGGCCGTTATATCGTGAGCGGCATGGAAGAGAATGCCCTGCACGGGTGGCGCCTGCCGGACGGCGGCGACATCGAGATGGGCGGTTATCCCGGGCAACCCAGGTCGTTATCGTTTTCGGCAGATGGCCGGGTGCTGGTCACGAGCGGCGGTCCGCGCGCGGTGTGCTGGCGATTCGATCCTCCCGGCGGGGATTCTCAACCCAAGGAATGTGGCATTACGGGCAAGACGCCGGTCACTGAGGTTGCTTGTCATCCCACGCATCCACTGATTGCCGTTGGTTATCACAATGGCGCGGTACTGCTGTGCCAGTCGGGCGGCAGTGATTCGCTGTTCGTCAAGGGCGCTGATGGCAGCCCTGTGAGTGCCATCGCCTGGTCGCCCGACGGCGGAAGGCTCGCGATGGGCACTGAAGCCGGCGCGATTGGCCTCGTATCGTTGCCCGAGGCGCTGTTTCATTTCGCAAGCCCGCGATGACGGGACAGACAACATCCACTACATAAAGAAGGAGACAACCATGAGCAATGAACAGCTTACGAAGGACCAGTTCTTCGAGCGCCTGGGAGCGATTGGCGACGAAATGACCGCGGCTTACGGCAAGGACTTCGCGATGGGCGCTCTGGTGCTCGCCGCACGTTTTATCGCCGAGAAGAAACCGAATGGCGACGTTGATGCCTCTCCCCAGAGCGTGATCTATACGGGCGAGAAACGTGGAGGCGTGGGGCTGTAAGCGGTTTGTGCTGAGTTGATCAGAAGGGGATGCTGCAAGGCCGGAGTCCGGATTAAATATTTTGGCATCCTGATTGAGCGGACGATTTCAAGTTGCCGCCGGGTGGCCTCCAACGTCCTCTGAATTGCAACGCACGGTAACCATGATCGTCCCAATATCGGACAGATCCGCTGAAAGCGAATGTCGCATAACAAAACAGAATGAGCTGCCCGCGTCCCGCTCACACAACGCCAAATATCGCACAGCCTTATGAGGCGGCCTTAGAGCCTCGTTGGCATGCTAATCGCTCTAGAAGTACAGATCGAGACCCACGTGTCGATGATCCGAAGTACACAAAAACCGAAGTACACAAAAACGACAGGAGGCATGGATCGTGAAGACTGGACCGGGAACGCCGTCTGTTCAGCACTCCCGAACCAATGATTTGTTCGCGACCGTGACCGCCGGCCTGTGTTGTTGATTGTTGACTCTGGCCGTGGCATCAACCGGCCCTGCCCGTAGCGCCGCCGTACAACGGTGAAATAAACCGCTGAATACGACGGTGAATCGTGAAATGGAAAAGGAGAGCTCAATGTCTGACGGATTAACCCTCAACAAGATCACGTCCCAGCGCGGGATCAGTATCGGTGAAGCGGCACGCCGCGTTGCCGACCTCGGCTGGACGCCCAGTTACGTTCAGGAGGCGATGACCTTCCCGACCGACTACAAGATCAGCAAGGCGCCGCGCGACCCGATGAAACAGGTGCTGCGCTCCTATTTTCCGATGCAGGAGGAAAAGGATAACCGCGTCTACGGCGCACTTGATGCCGCGTTGCGCGGTGACATGTTCCGCAACGTGCAGCCGCGCTGGGTCGAGTGGATGAAGCTGTTCCTGGCGATCATCCCCTTCCCGGAAATTTCGGCGGCGCGTTCAATGGCGATGCTCGGCAGACTCGCGCCCGGAGAAGAGCTACGCACGGGTTTCACCATGCAGATGGTCGACGAGTTCCGGCACTCGACTATCCAGATGAACCTCAAGAAATGGTACATGGAGAACTATATCGATCCGGCCGGGTTCGATATCACCGAGGCGGCATTCGGCAAGTGCTATGCAACCACGATCGGCCGTCAGTTTGCCGAAGGGTTCCTGACGGGTGACGCAGTCACGGCGGCGAACGTGTTCCTGCAAGTGGTCGCAGAAACGGCGTTCACCAACACGCTGTTTGTCGCCATGCCTTCGGAGGCTGCGCGTAACGGCGACTATGCATTGCCGACGGTGTTCCTCTCCGTGCAGTCCGACGAAAGCCGCCACATTGGCAATGGCCATTCGCTGGTGATGTCGGTCATCAACGATCCGGACAATCACCTGTTGCTCGAGCGCGATCTTCGTTACGCCTTCTGGCAGAACCATGCCATTGTGGATGCGGCCATCGGCACGTTCATCGAGTACGGCACCACGGATCGGGATAAAAACAAGGAGTCGTATGCGGAGTTGTGGCACCGGTGGATCTATGAGGATTACTACCGTACCTACATGCTGCCGCTCGAAAAATACGGCATCAAGATTCACCACGATGACGTTGGGGCGGCGTGGGATCGGCTGGTCAAGAAGAATTACGTCCACAAGGTCGCCCAGTTCTTCTCGGTAGGCTGGCCGGTCAACTTCTGGCGTATTGAAGCGCAGACAGAAAAGGACTTCGAGTGGTTCGAGCATAAGTACCCGGGCTGGTACGCCGAATTCGGCGACTACTGGAAGTGGTACGCGAAGAAGAGCATTCCCGGCGAGACGAACATGCTGTTCGACCAGGAAAACGGCTATGTGTACCCGCACCGTTGCTGGAGCTGCCTCGTGCCGTGCCTGATCCGCGAAGACTTTGTCGTCGATGAAGTCGATGGTCAGTTGTTCACATATTGCTCGGAGTTGTGCCACTGGACCCACAAGGTAGCGTTCGCCTCGGAATACGAAGGGCGGCCGACGCCGGCCATGGGACGCTTCAGCGGACGTCGCGAATGGGAAGAGTGCTACCACGGATGGGATCTTGCCGATTGCATCAAGGATCTCGGTTTTGTACGCAGCGACGGCAAGACCCTGGTGCCGCAACCACATCTCCAGTTCGACGACAGGAACATGTGGACCCTCGACCATGTTCGCGGGCACGTCATCCAGAGCCCGATCGTCCTCCTGCGGGGGATGACGCCGGAGCAGCGCGAGAAGCACATCGCTGAATATCGAGCCGGTTTCAAGATCAATCCGGTGAACTGACGAAGCGATGCCGTCCGGGAGTGGCTGGTAACGACCGCTTCCGGACGGATCAGGGGGAAACGATGAGCAGCATGACCGATGTGCAATGGAAGAGGGAAGCCATGCCGGAGACAGTCGACTACCAGACCGTTCATATAGTGCGATTCGAGCCTGTTGGCGTCGAGATGGAGGTCGCCGAGGGCGAGACCGTGCTCGATGCCGCGTTTCGTCAAGGCATCTCGGTGATGCACGGATGCAAGGAAGGACAATGCAGCAGTTGCAAGTCCCTGCTGATCGAAGGCGACGTCGAGTTGAAGAAGTACTCAACCTTCGCGCTGCCTGACTATGAACGTGAGACGAATCACATCTTGTTGTGCAGGACGCTCGCGTTCAGTGACCTGACGGTGGAACTGCTGAACTACGACGAAGACCTGATGCGCCGCTCAATCGCGGTGAAGGAATTCGGGGCGACGCTGACAAAGATCAGCGCGCTGACGCACGACATCAGGCTGCTCGAGGTGGAACTGGACCAGCCGCTGCGGTTCTGGGCCGGTCAGTACGTTGACCTGACTATTCCGGGGCTGGACATCACGCGGTCTTTCTCCATGGCAAGCGTACCCAGCGAGCCAGGCGGTCAGACAAGTCTCGCGTTCATCATCAAGAAGTACCCCAATGGCGCGTTCTCTTCCCAGCTCGATGACGGCCTCAAGCCGGGCGACCGGCTGGTGGCGAAAGGACCGTACGGCACCTGCTTCCGGCGGGAAGAACAGCCGGGGCCCATGGTGCTGGTGGGCGGTGGTTCCGGCATGTCTCCCCTGTGGTCGATCCTCAACGATCTGGTCCAGAGCGGCGAGCAAAGGCCGGTGCGATTCTTCTACGGTGCCCGTACCCGTCGCGACTTGTTCTATATCGACGACTTCGCCGCGCTCACGGAGAAGCTATCCGACTTTCGCTTTATCCCCGCGCTTTCGCATGCTGAAGCAGGCGATGACTGGACCGGCGAGACCGGCTTCATTCACGAGGTGCTCGCACGGACCTTGCGCGAGGAAGGGCTTGCGGGCGAGATCGATGCCTATACGTGTGGCCCGACGCCGATGATCGACGCGGTCATGCCTGTGCTGCAAATGGCCGGTGTTTCGCCCGAGCGGCTTTATTTCGACAAGTTCACCCAGGCCGTCCGCTAACCGGCGCCCCAGCCGGTTGCAGACCCGAAGTTCCGATAAATGAAGGACGAAGGAGGAGCGACATGAGCACCACGATAGAGCAACCGGCACCGCTGGCATCAGGCGCGGCCGGCGCGGCCCAGTTCGCTGGCTGGGACAGCCGCAAGTACAACTACTTCGAGCCGAAGGGCCGCAAGGCGTCCCACTACGAGGACATGACGGTCGACGTCCAGCCGGATCCGAAGCGCTACCTGCTGCAGGACTGGATCATCTCGTTCGCCGATGGCACGCCGACCTATTCGGAAACGTGGACCGCGGCCAAGTGTACGGACTGGCACAAGTTCCGCGCAGTCGATGAGGAGTGGGAGCGTACCCACTATCAGCGCCAGTCCACCATCATCGGCATGATCAGCAGCGCGATTGGCAATGCCCGGCGCTCGGGCGCGGTGAAACGCTTCGACAAGACCTGGCTCAAGTTGCTTGAGCAACATCTTGGCGCTTACAAGCATGCAGAGTTCGGCCTGGGTACGGCGACCATGCACGCGCAGCGTTATGGCGTGACGCAGATGATCAACAGCGCCATCCTCACCAACGCATCGTACAAGCTGCGCTTCGCACAAGACCTGACGCTATACCTGGGTGAGATCGCACTGGACGCGCCGAATCTCGACCTCGACGCCGGCAAGGCTCACTGGCTGACGGACCCGATCTGGCAAGACACGCGCCGGGCCATAGAGGCTATTGGCGGGGCGACCGACTTCCTTGAAAAGTATTTCGCGGTGAACGTGGTCTTCGAGCCGCTGGTGGCCGACTTGTTCCGCAGCGGTTTCATCATGCAGATGGCCGCATCGCAGAACGACTTCCTGACGCCTACGGTGGTTTCCGCGGCCGAGGGCGACTATGAGCGCAACCTCGCCAATGCAGTGGAGCTGTTCCACATGCTGGCGAACGACCCGAAGCATGGGGACGCCAACCGCAAGTTGTTCGGCGAATGGCTCGAAAAGCACGGCGCCCTCGCGTCTGAGGCAGCGAAGCGGCTGCAGCCGATCTGGTCGATCCCGCATGTCAAGGTGGTGCAGTTCAACGACTCTTTGAACAGTTCGATCGAGCGAGCCGAAATGATTGCCCGGGAGATCGGCATTCATTTCCCGCTGACAATCCGGGCCTGAACCATCCCTTGGCAATTTCTTTCAATTTGAGCTAACCGGGAAGAGGAGTACACGATGTCAGTGCATACCGACAACATCTTCAAGTCGATGAAGGACGTTCGTTTCGAGCAGACCATTTCCCATCAGTGCGGCGTCACCATGAACGATAGTGTCGAGGCACGCGCTATTGCAGAGTTGATGGCGCATAAACCCGGCATCACGGTCACCTACCTGCCCGCGATGATTCGTATAGACGGGCAGGGAAAGATCGAGTTCAAGATGAGTGAGATCAGCGAGTCGCTGGGCCGCGAGATGACGCCG
The DNA here is from genome assembly GCF_047608185.1 of Caballeronia eucalypticola. NCBI lineage: Bacteria > Pseudomonadati > Pseudomonadota > Betaproteobacteria > Burkholderiales > Burkholderiaceae > Caballeronia > Caballeronia eucalypticola. Next base: position 32,625 of record NZ_JBLKRU010000039.1, on the reverse strand, counting down.
CATCTGTTCGAGATCTCCACTTCGACCCACTACGGGCGAATGGTGATGATTGACGACGACACCGTCGCGCTGTTCGGCAATATGGACGACGCCATGGCTTACGAGTGACCCCAGGCCCCAACCGTACTGCAACTCGCGACCGGCTTTGCAAGACCTTTGCGGGACATGTTGACCGGTCGCTTTTCGCATAACCATGGAGACAATGTCATGTATCGAACCACGGACGGTGAAGAGATCTTCATCATTGACGGGCACGTCCATCTTTGGGACGGCAGCAAGGCCAACTTGAAGAACGTGCATGGCCAGCAGTTCATTGATTGCTTCTATGCTTACCATTCGAACCTGAGCCCCAAGGAGTATTTGTGGCCCAAGGAGAAGTTCGACAAGTACGGTGAAGAAGCCATGTACGAGGACTTGTTCGTCAAAGGCTACGACGACATGGCGATCTGCCAGCCGACATACTTGACGGACTTCTACAAAAACGGCTTCAACACGACCGAAGCAAATTATGTGTTGAAGGGGAAATATCCGCATCGGTTTATTGTCAACGGCGCGTTCGATCCGCGTGACGGCGAGGCCGGGCTCGATCGCCTTGACGAGTTGTCGGAGAAGTACAAGATCCAGGGCGTCAAGCTCTATACCGCCGAATGGCGCGGTGACAGCAAGGGTTACAAGCTCTCGGACCCCGGCGTGCAGAGGTACTTCGAGCGCTGCGAAAAGCTGGGCATCAAGAACGTCCACGTCCACAAAGGCCCGACAATCCTGCCGCTGAACCGCGACGCCTTCGACGTGGCCGACGTCGACGACGCAGCGACCAGCTTCCAGAACCTGAATTTCATTGTCGAGCATTGCGGCTTGCCGCGTCTGGACGATTTCTGCTGGATCGCGACGCAGGAAACCAACGTGTATGGCGGTCTTGCGGTGGTGCTGCCGTTCATTCACACGCGCCCCGAGTATTTCGCTCATGTGATTTCGGAACTGCTCTTCTGGATTGGTGAAGACAAGATCCTGTACGGCAGTGACTACGGCATTTGGTCGCCGAAGTGGTTGATCGAGAAGTTCATGGCGTTTGAACTCCCGGAATCAGTCAGCAAGGAAACGGGCGTTCAACTGACGATGACCGCCAAGAAGAAAATTCTTGGGCTCAATGCTGCACGCCTGTATGGCATCGATATAGATGCGCAAAAGAAGTTGCTGGCCGAGACGCAGCAGACTGCCACGGTATGACCATCATGGCTGCCATTGCTGCGGTGGACCGGACCGCGGAGGTGTGGGCGCGGCTAGAGTCCGTCATCGATCCCGAACTCGATGAGTCGGTGACGGAACTGGGTTTCGTCACCGGTGTCGAGGTCGACGCCGGCGGCGACGTGAAGGTCGATTTCCGGTTGCCGACCTACTGGTGCGCCGCCAATTTCGCTTTCTTGATGGCCGACGACATGCGTATTGCCGTCGCAGCCTTGCCGTGGGTGGGGAGGGTCACGGTGGGGCTCGGCGAGCACATGTATGCCGACAAGATCAATCACGGCGTCGCGGCGGGGCATTCGTTCCAGGCTACGTTTGGAGATGAAGCCAATGGTGAGGAACTGGAGGAAGTTCGCCGGATCTTCATGGTCAAGGCTTTCCAGCGACGGCAGGAAGCGCTCCTGACTTATCTGCTCGATCACGGGCATGAACCGGCGGTGTTGCTGCAGCTAACGGTGGTCGAACTTGCCGCGCTGCCGAGCGATTCCGATGGTCGCCGCTTGATTGCTCGCTATCTGGAGCGGCGCCCGGTCATTGGGTCGGATGCGGACGAGACGGCCTTCGTCGACCAGGATGGTGCCTTGCTCAATGCCGCGCAGATCCACGCTTATCTTCGCGCCTTGCGGCGGGTTGGCGTCAACGCCGAATTCAACAGTGCGCTGTGTCGCGGGCTACTGGCCACGCGATACGGCACGGAATGCGCACCCCAAGTGGAGGTCAAGCCGGTACATTTCGTTCGCTCTATCAGCACAGCCAGATCAAACTAAATTGATTTGTTATCCGAATCAATCATAAAAGGGAGACGCACAACCATGCCGAATATCATGTTGCACGACGACGAGGCCCGCTCCGCTCTGGGCCGCGGCGTGGCCAAGCTCGCCAAGGCGGTACGTGGCACGCTGGGTCCCCGTGGGATGAATGCAATCATCGACCGGCCGATCGGAACGCCGATCATCTCGCGCGATGGCGTGAGCATTGCCAACGAGATCGAACTGGAAGACGTGTTCGAAAACATCGGTGCGCAGGTTGTCAGGGAGGTATCGAAGCAAACCAACGAAGTGGCTGGCGACGGCACTACGACAGCGACTGTCCTGGCTGATGCACTGGTTCAGGACGGCCTTGCCTGTCTCGCCGAAGGAGCCAACCCGGTTGAGCTGGTGCAGGGCCTCGAAGCCGCTGTGACCGAGGTTATCGCCGCGCTCAAACGTTCGGCGACGCCGCTGCAAGGAAGCGACGAGGTGCGTGCCGTTGCTATCGTGGCGGCTAACGACGAGATTACGGGCGCAATGGTCGCTGAAGCACTGGAGCGGGTTGGTCCCGACGGCATCGTCGACGTCGAATTTGGAACGACGGTTGAAACACGTCTGGAAGTGGTCGACGGCATGGCCTTCGATCGTGGTTACCTGTCGCATCATATGGTCACGGACCTCGAGAGAATGCAGGTGGTACTCGATAACCCGTTCATCCTGATGACCGATCAGCGGTTGCAGTCAATGGAAGAGGTGGCGGCAATCCAGGCGCTCATAGCGCAAAGCAAACGCCCGCTGCTGATCATTGCGGAAGAGGTGGCACCTGCGTGTGTGGTCGGTCTGCTCGCGTGGCGAGACAACGGCGGAGTTCCGGTGGCGGCCATCCATCCGCCCGAATACGGGCACTGGCGCAAGGCGATGCTCGAGGATATTGCGATTGTCACGGGGGGCCGTGTGATCGCGCGTGACCTGGGTGGAAAACTGGAAACCACGGAACTGCGCGATCTGGGGAGCGCCCGGCAAGTGCGCATCTCGGCCAACCAGACCATCATTACTGCCGGGGGCGGCGATCAGGTCGGCATTGCCGCGCGTCGCCAGCAGGTTGCTCGCCAGTACGAAATGGCGCCGGAAAATGTTGAGCGGGACAAGTTCCAGGTGCGCCTCGCCAAGTTGTCCGGGGGCACTGCAATGATCCTGGCGGGCGGCGCTACACCCGTCGAACAGAAGCGCCGGGTTCACTTGATCGAGGACGCGATCAACGCGGCGCGTGCGGCTATTGCCGAGGGTGTCGTTCCCGGAGGAGGGATGGCTTTACTGCGAGTGTCCTCCGAACTCGAAGGGATCGTTTCAAGGACCCAGGGGAGTGTCCAGCAGGGCGCGAGACTGCTGCAACGGGCGCTGATGAAACCGCTCTTTCACATCGCGACAAATTGCGGGCTGAACGGCGAGGCGATTGTGGCCGAGGCGGTGCGTTCGAAACCGGGCATGGGACTCGATGCGCGCACAGGTGCATTCGTGAACCTGGTGGAGGCGGGGATCATCGATCCGGTGAAGGTCAGTTATAGCGCGGTGCGAAATGCCGCGTCGGTGGCAGGTTTGATCCTGACAACCCAAACGCTGATTGCGAAGAAGCCGGAGACGATCGATCCTACGGCCGGACCTGCGCTTGGCGGTGGCGCCGAATTGTTCGGCCGGAAATAATCGGGCTGTGACCGGCGTCCATGCGGAGGCCGGTCGGGGAAATTTCAGTAATTCGGTATCCGAAACAGATCGTAGCGTTTCTTTTTTAAGGGAAGCCGGCAGAGGTACTTGGCCGGCTTCCCTCGTTTTTTTGATTCCCAGCTTACAACGCTTCAAGCGTATTTCACGTGAACGCGTGGCTTGTCTAACTGTGCCTTGTAATAGCGGGCTATTACATCGATAAGCCGTGAGTCGTTTTCTCCGAAAATATGCTGCCAGGGACGGGACTATGTCGGCAATGTGTCTTGCAAAAGAATAGTTGGGCAGGCCGTGTTTTCCCGAGCGGACCTGGTCAAAAGCTAGGCATATACTAGTCCGTGGTGTTGCTGCCAGCTTACAGAATTGCATAACGAAAAAAGCGCCAGCTGCAACACCAGAAAAGCGAGTCACGACGAAGCCTGCCTTAAAGGGGTTTCGCGTTGGCCAATCGCATTGGAGGAGACTTGTGGCGAGACACCAAATTGAGAGTGCATCGGTTCCTGGCCATCAGGCCGTGATGCATGAGCTAATGTCGCAGGCGCAGCGCGCCGACATCCTCCACTCTGACCGCGACACCATGCGCGCATGGGAGCGTTTCCTGGCGGGCGAGTCCTCTGTGGCGGTTCCTTCGGCCCTCATTGCATCGTGGCAACGTAGTCTGGAGTCCGGCGTTAATCCATCTGCGAGTCTCGCGCCGTTTGCGGTACATGGCGATGCTGTCGAGGCTTTGCGGTGGCGTCATCGGGAGTTGCTGGCGGCGTCGGACCGGTTGTTTGCCGCAACGGCGGATCTCTTCGCGGATTCCGGCTCCATGCTGCTCCTGACTAATCAGGATGGTGTGATTCTTAAAGCGGCCGGGGACCTTCGCACGTTGACGGCCGGCGAGAAGATCCATTTGACCACCGGCGGCGACTGGCGCGAAGCAATGGCGGGCACTAACGGCATTGGGACCGCGCTCGCGACCGGCGAGCCGACGTACATTCATGGTTCAGAGCATTTCTGCGAAGGCATCAAGTCATGGAGTTGCGCGGCGGCGCCGATTTATGAACCCGGTACCGGCTCGATCATAGGTGTCCTCGATATTTCCGGACCGCCATCGACTTATCAGATCAATAACCTGACGTTGGCGATAACGGCGGCGCGCCAGATAGAAATGGTGCTGGCCGAGCAGTCCGCGCGCCAGCATATGCGTCTATTGGCGTTTTGCCTGCAGCAGCTTTCATCCTGCGATGCTGCGGGGATGATCGCTATCGACCGGCGCGGCCGGCTCGTTCACACGACAGGCAGGGTGCCGCTTCCCGTCGCCATAGGAGAGCGGTTCCCCGGGATGGATGAGAGTTCTGCCGTGGAGGACTGGGCCCGGCATTTACCCCAGGGTTTGCGTGCTGAATGGTTCAGCCCGGTTGTGGTGGAAGGCAGCACGATCGGCGCAATGCTGGTTGTTCCCGCGATCCGGTCGCGATCCACGCACAAGCGGACGGCAGAGCGTATCAACGCGTTTGGGAGCGCGGCGGGACATCAGGATGGAGGCCAGGGTGGAAGCGAACCCGGCAGCGAGGCTGACCCGCAGCGGAACTGTTTCGCCCAGATACTCGGGCAGAGCGCGCCGATGCTTGCCGCGGTCAATCGAGGTCGCCAGCTTGCGCGCAGGCGCGTGCCTGTGTTGATCGAGGGTGAGACCGGAGTCGGCAAAGAGTTGTTCGCGCGGGCAATACATGGCGAGGAACGTGGGGGCGGAGCTTTTGTCGCTTATAACTGCGGGGCGGCGTCGAAGGAACTGATTGGCAGCGAGTTGTTTGGGCATGTGCATGGCGCATTTACCGGGGCGACTGCGGAAGGCCGGCCGGGCCGGTTTGAACTGGCGCACGGCGGAACCTTGTGTCTCGATGAAATTGGCGAGTTGCCGCTCGAATTGCAACCTGTGCTGTTGCGAGCGCTTGAGGAGGGGGTGGTTTATCGATTAGGGGACACGCAGCCACGTCGCGTTGATGTCCGTTTGCTGGCGATGACTAATCGTAATTTGCATGACGAAGTAAAGTCAGGGCGGTTCCGTGGCGATCTTTATTACCGCATTAGTGTTACTCGCATACGGATCCCGCCGCTGCGCGAGCGGGACATCGACATTGATCTTTTGGTCGAGCATTTCAACCGTCGGTTGGCGCTTCGGCATGCGGTTCCTGTGAGACGGCTGAACCCCGACGTCATGGCGGTGCTGCGCGCGTATTCCTGGCCGGGCAATGTCAGGGAGATGCGCAATATCATTGAGAACTTGCTGTTGACTTCGCGGGAGGAGGAGATCGGGCTCGACGAATTGCCTGCGGAGTTGCTTGCCGAGACGGAGACTGTTGGTGTGGCGGAGCCGGTGTTGCTTCAGTCAACGAGTCTGGAAGACACGGAGCGCGCGGCTATTGCTCGCGCGGTGTATGGCGCTCATGGGAATCTTGCGCAGGCGGCGCGTTCGCTTGGGGTTTCTCGGAGTACGTTGTACAGGAAGATCGAGGTTTATCAACTCGAGGGGATTGTTAAACCGGTTGGTGAGTGAATGGTGCGAGAGGGGGCAGTTCTTGCGGTCCGGGTTGGTGCCAGGTGGCTAGGTTCTTGCGGTAGCGGTCGGGGTCAGTGCTGGGTTGCACGGGTTCTGCGTTAGCGGTCGGAGTCAATGCCGGGTTGCTGCTTTTTAGGTTTTTGCGGGTTATGTGTTGGCTGATCTCTTTATCACTATTAGCCACTGCGCGTGGCGGCGCGTCATTTCTTTGTCCAAAGCGACAAAGAAACGAAGCAAAGAAAACGCTTTTAACAGCTCTACCCTAAGTGTCCACAGCGTGCAGTTTCTATTCATGGGTGCCCCAAAAGCACGGTGCTCGCCAGAGCCACGGATGTGTGAACCCCTCTTTCTCCGAACACGGATACCCCACGCTTCGCCACCAGTGTTTGAACCTGCCCAAGGGACACCCCGCGCTATCCGCGGAAAACACCCCATCAAATAGGTTCGCATACCGAATCATATAGGAAACCAGACAAGAAGCTGGGTTATTGAAACGGGTGGGACTGTACGCGACGAAAATGTTGCATTGGCTAGGAAACGCCTACCAAAAATGAAGCGGTCAATTTGCCTACAGCCTCAAGGTACTTCACGGAAGTAGTACACGGCATTGCTGGGCAGGCCACGCAACTAACCCGTATGAACTCAAGAACTGAACCGTTTTCATGAGCACGGCTTTGCAAACTGCGGCTAACTGATCAAACGAAACGGAACTGCAAATAGGTGTGGGGCCGAGCGGGTTTGCTTGGCAATAGTGCTTGCCCGAGAGCGTACGGGGCGAAGCGTTTTACTGTCAGGATTCGCGAGAAGGAGGGTTTCAAACATCCGTAGCTCTGGCGAGCACCGTGCTTTTGGGGCACCCATGAAATGAAACTGCACGCTGTGGACACTTAGGGTAGAGCGGTGAAAGCGTTTTCTTTGCTTCGTTTCTTTGTCGCTTTGGACAAAGAAATGACGCGCCGCCACGCGCAGTGGCTAATAGTGATAAAGAAATCAGCTAACACTAAATGCGCGAAGACCTGGAAAGCAGCAACCCGGCAATGAATCAGACCGCTAACGCAGAACCCGTGCAACCCCGCACTGACCCAGACCGCTACCGCAAGAACCTAGCCACCCGGCACCAACCCTGACCACAAACCCCAGAACCCCGACCTCAACCCCGACCATATCCGGCGCCTGATTCGCCAAAATCATCTTCTTGACGGATTGTATGATAGACATATAATAAGTTAAAAAACCCGCACCGAAAAAAACGGGCAGCCGGCATCGATCCGGCAAAAAAACCAGCTACAAACCAGGAGACAAATGTCGATGCTAGCCGAAGCAAGTATTGGATATCGCCTTGACCGGTTGCCGCTCTCGCGTTTTCACTGGCGACTACTCGGCCTCGTCGCCGCAGGCATGTTCTTTGATTCATTCGACATTTACATCGCCGGTGCCGTACTAGCGACCCTCATCCACAGCGGCGAATCAACACTTCAACTCAACGCGGGTTTCGTCTCCGCAACCTTCATCGGCATGATGGCCGGCGCCTGGCTGTCAGGCCTGCTCGGTGACCGCTTCGGCCGACGCTTCTCCTATCAGTTCAACCTCGGCGTGTACGGATTCGCATCGATTGCCGCCGCTTTGTCCCCGAATATCTACTGGCTGATTTTCTTCCGCCTGGTAATGGGCCTTGGCATGGGCGCCGAGATCGTGGTCGGCTACGGCACGCTCAGTGAATTCATACCAGCATCGTGGCGCGGACGCTTCGGCACCATCCTGAACCTGATCATCAACACGTCGCTGTTCTTTTCCACCTTCATCGGATGGCTCATCATTCCCCATTACGGCTGGCGCTGGATGTTCGCCATCGCAGGCGTCGGCGCACTGATCGTCTGGTTCCTGCGCAAGTCGATGATGGAGTCGCCGCGCTGGCTGGCATCGCGAGGGCGCACCACGGAAGCCGAGGAAATCGTGACGCGGATCGAGACGGCTTGCGGAGTGACCCCAGGCTCACCGGACTATCCGCACGTGACCGTGGACCTGCTGTCGCGTGACACCGCTCCCGAAACACCCGCGCGGTTGGCTGACCTGTTTTCGCGTCGGCTCATCAAACGCACGATCACCGGTATCACGGTCCTGATCGGACTGTTCACGGTCAATTACGCATTCGTCAGCTGGATCCCGACCTTCCTGGTCAAGCAGGGACACAGCGTCTCCAACTCGCTAGGCCTGACGACCTTGATGTTCGCAGGCGGCCCGCTGGGCTCGTTGATCGCCTTCGGACTCGCCGAACGCCTGGGCAGGAAGTGGGGCATTGTCGCGTTCTCCCTAATCGGAATTGTTTTCGCCGTTGCATATCCGTTCGCGCAATCGCAGGTCATGATTACGGCTTGCGGTTTCGCGATTACCGCGTGCATCTACGTGCTCTCATCGTTCAGCGTGGCGAGTTACGTCCCCGAACTTTTCCCAACAGAAGTCCGCTTGCGCGGCTCGGGTCTGTGCAACACGATCGGCCGCGGCTTCAACATCCTGGTGCCGTATCTCGTCGCCATGGCGTTTGCATCGTTCGGCATCGTTGGCGTGGTCTCGATGATCGCCGGCACCCTGCTGCTGCAAGCGCTAATCGTGGCGGCCATTGGACCGGAAACCAAGAACCGGTCGCTCGAAGAGATCGCCGGGGCAGCAACAGTCGAAACGCCGTCCGATGCGGACACGACTCCGGCCACTGCACTCAAATAGCTTTCATTCGAAAGCCAACTCAAAGCAACTTGCATCGCAAGGAATTCCTGTCATGCCAACGCTTGAAAACTATCGCATCTTCGCAGTGAAGTACGCGCACCACGCGCGCCGTTCCACCGAGAACTTCATAGGCGGTGATTCGCACGATGTCCCCATGCCACTCGATTATTTCGTGTGGGCGGTCGTCGGCGAGTCGCGCACGTTCATCGTGGATACGGGGTTCGACACCAGCATGGCGCAGCTACGCGGCCGCACCATTACCAATCCGGTCGAAGAAGGCCTGAAGCGGATCGGCATCCGGCCGGAGTCGGTGGACGATGTCATCCTCACGCACATGCACTACGACCACGCAGGCAATCGCTCGCTCTTTCCGAAGGCGCGGTACCACTTGCAGGACAAGGAGATGGCCTATTGCACGGGTCGCTGCATGTGTCATCACGCACTGAGTCATCCATTCGAACCACAAGACGTCACCGCGATGGTCGGCCGGGTGTTCGAGGGACGCGTGGAGTTTCACGATGGCGATTCGCAACTCACGCCCGGCCTGAGCGTGCATTGGGTCGGCGGTCATTCGAACGGCCTGCAGGTCGTGCGCGTTCACACGGAACGTGGCTGGGTCGTGCTTGCCTCCGACGCCTCCCACTTCTACGCGAACATACGCGAGAACCGGCCGTACCCGATCGTCTACAACGTCGGCGACATGCTGGAAGGCTTCAAGACTGTCATGCATCTGGCGGACTCGCCCGATCATGTCGTGCCGGGGCATGACCCCGAAGTACTCAAGGTCTACGCGCCGCATGACCGCGAAACCGAAGGCTGGATCGCACGCCTGGATGTGGCGCCGGGCGTGGGGTCACGTTAGTCGCCCCTGATTTCTATTCTTACCCGACGGAGAGCAGCACCATGATTGTAGAAATGCGCGTTTACCACTGCTTGCCGGGCCGTTTACCCGCCCTTCAGGAACGTTTCAGCACCACGACACTAGGCTTTTTCGAAAAATATGGCATCGAACAAATCGGCTTCTGGACCACGCTGATCGGGCCCAGCAATCACACGCTCACCTATCTGCTGAAGTGGCAAAGCCTCGCCGAACGCGAGACCAAGTGGAATGCGTTCCAGGCCGATCAGGAATGGATCGCCAAGCGCGCGGCGAGCGAGGCCGAGAAGATGATCGTCGAGCGAATCGAGAATGTCTTTCTCACACCGACAGCTTTCTCCGCATTGAAATAAGGCAGGGAAAACCCGAATCAATTGTCTATCGACTGATTGTCATACAATCGGATAGACTTATTGCATGGACGCGGCGACACATCGCCGCCTGTCAACTTTGAGTTCTATCGGAAAGGCAAGGCAGATGACGCGACCGCAACGGATTGGTTTTATCGGGCTGGGAATGATGGGCGCGCCCATGGTGCACTGCTTGGCGAAAGCGGGCTTTGAACTCTTTCTCGCCGATGCCGACACGGCTCGTTCGGATGCGCTCGCGAAGGAAACTGGCGCGGTGCAACTGGATGCGAACAACGCCGCATCGCTTGATGTCCTGATCACCATGTTGCCGAATTCGGCAATCGTGGAAAGCGTGCTGCTCGATGGCGATTCCAAGGCCTGGGCGCGTCTTTTGCCCAAGGGCGCGGTTGTGATCGACATGAGTTCATCGGAGCCGGAGCGTTCGCGCAAGCTGGGCGCTACGCTCGAGGAGATGGGGCTCGACTATCTCGATGCACCTGTTTCCGGCGGTGTGAAGAAGGCGAAGGAGGGCACGCTCGCCATCCTCGCCGGCGGTGACGCAGCGGTCCTTGCGACCTGCAAGTCCGTACTCGAAGCAATGGGCGAGAGTGTCCTGCATATCGGCACGGCGGGCTCCGGGCACGCAGCGAAGGCGCTGAACAATTACGTCTCGGCAGCAGGCCTGATGGCGACGGTAGAAGCGCTGCACATTGCAGAGCGTTTCGGAATCAACCCGGCTGCGATGACAGATGTGCTGAATGCATCGACGGGGCGCAGCAATACCTCGGAGAACAAGGTCAAGCAATTCATGCTCTCGGGTTCGTATGCATCCGGCTTTGCCTTGCAGTTGATGAACAAGGATTTGAAGATCGCGCGCGCATTGTCCGAAGCAGTGGGATATCCCATGAAGCTCGGCATGACGTGCACGACAGTCTGGGACGAGGTGTCTCGACGCTCGACGCCCGCAACGGATCACACCGAGATGTACCGGCTGCTGGCAAGCGACGATTAAACCCGCAAACGGAGAGGACGAACATGTCTCGTGCGGCACAGTTTTATATCGATGGACAATGGACCGATCCGGTCTCGCCGGCCTGGTTCGACCTGATCGATCCGGCAACGGAAAGCGAGATCGATCGGCTGGCGTTGGGCAATGCAGCCGATGTCGATCGCGCGGTAGTTGCCGCCCGAAAAGCATTGACTGCTTACTCGGCGACTTCGGTTCAAGAGCGCATCGACTTGCTCCGGCGCATCCTTCTGATCTACGAGCGGCGCTATGACGAATTTGCCGAAGCAATGCGGATCGAGATGGGCGCGCCAATCGCATTTGCACGCAAGGGACAAGCAGCGCGAGGCCCTGCGCACCTCAATGCATTGATCAATGTTCTCGAAAATTTCGAGTTCGAGGAACAGCGTGGCACAACGCGCGTGCGTCTGGAACCCATCGGCGTTTGCGGACTCATCACGCCCTGGAACTGGCCGATCAACCAGATTGTGGTGAAGATCGCACCCGCATTGGCCGCGGGTTGCACGATGGTGCTCAAGCCGAGCGAATATTCGGCGTTAAGCGCGCTGTTGTTCGCCGAGGTCGCGCATGAAGCAGGGGTGCCGCCGGGTGTGCTGAACGTGGTAAATGGCGACGGACCGGGCGTGGGCGCAGCGATTGCATCGCATCCGGATATCGACATGGTGTCGTTCACCGGTTCGACGCGCGCGGGCATCCTGGTCGCCAAGATGGCGGCGGAAACGGTCAAGCGCGTGGCGCAGGAACTCGGCGGCAAGTCCGCGAATATTCTGCTCGACGACGTGAACCTGGACGATGCCGTCACGCGCGGCGTGGCCGCGTGCTTCACTAATTCCGGACAATCCTGTTCGATCCCCACCCGCATGCTCGTGCCGCGCCACATGATGAACGACGCAGCGCAGATCGCGAAAACGGCGGCATCGACCTACAGCGTGGGTGCAACAGACAGTGAGGCCACGCAGCTCGGACCGCTCGTCAACCGCAATCAGTTCGAGCGCGTGCAGGTGCTGATTCAGAAAGGAATCGACGAAGGAGCGCGACTGGTTGCCGGAGGAACGGGGCGGCCGGACGGGTTTTCGAAGGGCTACTACGTCAAGCCGACCATCTTCGCGGACGTCACGCCCGACATGACCATTGCGCGTGAAGAGATCTTCGGGCCAGTGCTGTCGATCATGGGCTACGACACTGAAGATGAAGCGATCAGGATCGCTAACGGAACAGATTACGGTTTGGCGGCATACGTGCAGTCCGGCGATATTGAGCGCGCCCGGACAATTGGCCGCCAGCTTCGCGCGGGTGGTGTCCACCTGAACTATCCCGTGGCCGATTTCAAAGCCCCCTTCGGCGGTTACAAACATTCGGGAAATGGCCGCGAATGGGGCGAAGCGGGCCTGCGCGAATACCTCGAAACCAAGGCAATAGTCGGCTACGGTAACGACTGAAGCAACCGCTCATTTCGCAACGCAAGAGGACATTAAGCAATGGACGACAACGCACGTTTTGACAAGGGCTTCGAGAACCGCAAGGAAGTGCTCGGCGCACCGCATGTCGAGAAGTCCTGGGCGAACGCCGACGACTTCAACCGGCCGATGCAGAAGCTCGTCACGGAGTACGCATGGGGCGAGATCTGGGGTGATCCGACCTTGACGTTCAAGACCCGCAGCATGCTCAACATCGGCATGCTGACCGCCATGAGCCAGCATCACGAGTTGTCGGTGCATGTGAAGGGCGCGCTCAAGAACGGGGTCACGAAGGAGGAGATTCGCGCGGTGCTGATGCAGGCCGCCGTGTATTGCGGCGCCCCGCTGGCGCTCGCGGCCTTCCGGGTCGCGACCGATGCAATCAAGGCCTACGAAGCCGACACCGTCAAGGGCTGAAGTCCTGCCCCTTTTAATAAGCATCCGCGAGCGATGCAACACGACATTATTGGAGACGAGCATGGAAGCAATCACGACAGACGGCGCCGCAAGAGCGGCGACCGCGCAGTCCGTCGATGAGAAGCGCCGCAACGCGATCAAGGGCGCGTTCTTCTCTGAATTCATCGACATGTTCGATATCTATCTGCCGGTTGTCGTACTCGCTCCGGTGCTGTTCTTCTTCCAGCCGCCGCACCTCGCACCCGGCATGGAAGCAATCCTCGCTTCGCTCGTTTTCATCACTACGTTGCTGGGCCGGCCGATCGGCGCGCTGCTATTCGGCATGGTCGCGGACCGGGTGGGACGTCGTCGGGCGTCGATCCTTTCGGTCTCCGGATTTGGTGTCGTCACGCTAGCGATCGCACTGCTTCCCGGCTACGAAACGCTGGGTATCGGCTCATACTGGCTGCTCGTGATCCTGCGTTTCATCGACGGTATTTTTCTCGGCGGCGGCTATACAGGTGCAATGCCGCTGGCCATCGAATATTCGAAGAAGGAGCAACGTGGTTTTGTCGGCGGACTGATCATTGCCGGATTCCCGGCGGCTTACGTAACGATCAACCTGGTTGCCATGCTGATGTTCGCCGTGTTCCCGCTGAACGGCCTGCATTCACCCTATGTGCAATGGGGCTGGCGTATTCCGTTCGTCATCGGCGCGGTATTGGCGGGCATTCTTGCGATGTACTACGTTCATAAAGTCTCCGAATCGGAGATATGGGAGAGCGAGACCGGCGAAAAGAAGCCGGAGAAACTGCCGCTTTCCGATCTGCTTCGCGGCAAGAGCGGACGCAACCTGCTGCAGGTCCTGCTGATGATGTCGGGCTTCTGGCTCACGCAAAATATCATCACGATATTCATGCCGACGGGCCTGCTCGTGCGCACGCTGCACCTGACCGGTTTCCAGATGTCGCTTACCTTGCTGCTCTCCTATTTCGTGCTGTTTTTCAGCTATATCGGTTCGGGAATGCTCGGGCAGAAAATCGGCCGCCGGACATTTTTCGTGATCGTCGGTCCATTGATCGCAACGGTGGGCGCCGTCATTCTCTATGTGCTTTCCAACAATGACGGCTTGTCCTTGCCGGTCATCATGCTGCTGGTCATGCTGCTCTCGGTGCTGGTCACTTCACCCTGGGGCGTGATCGTGACTTACATCAACGAGCGCTTCGTCACCGATGTGCGCGCTACCGGGTTTGGCGTGGGCTTCAGCCTCTCGGTGATCATCCCGTCGTTCTACGCGTTTTATATGAACTGGCTGGGCGCGTTCATGCCGTTGCGGCTCACGCCGGTAGTCCTGCTGTGCATCGGCGGCGTGATAGGTACGGTCGGCGCGCTGATGGGTCCGGAAACGAAGCACGTCGACTTTTGAACTTACGGTAGAGACTTATGAATACGCAACGCATTGGCTTCATTGGTTTGGGCAACATGGGCGGCCGCATGACGCGCCGTCTGGTCGACGCGGGCATAGAAGTGCTCGGCTTCGACGCCGCGCCGGACCGCGCGGCGGCAGTGGGCGCGCGGGCGGGAACATCGATCGCGGAAGTAACGCGGTTCGCCGATGTCGTGCTGCTGTCGTTGCCGGACAGCAAGGTGGTTGAAGCGGTGGTCGAAGGGGCAGACGGCATTCTTGCCTCGTGCCGCAAAGGACAGACCGTGATCGACCTGAGCACGGCCGCCGCGAGTTCAACCATGCGGCTTAGCACGCTGTTCAAGGAGCGCGGCGTGCATTACATCGACGCCGGTATTTCCGGCGGGGCCGCAGCAGCGGAAAAGGGCACGCTCACGCTGATGGTCGGTGGCGACGCTGCCGCTATTGAAGCCATCCAGTGGGTCTTCAAGCCGATCGCCACGAAGGCCATCACCATGGGTGCGAGCGGCGCGGGTCATACGACCAAGCTGCTCAACAACTTCCTGAACGCCGTGAGTCTGTCGGCGACCGCCGAGGTAATGGTCGCGGGCAAGAAGGCGGGGCTCGATCTCCACCGGTTGCTCGACGTGCTCAACAGCAGCAGCGGGGTTAACTTCGCCACGCTGAACCGCTTTCCGAAGATTGTCGATGGCGATTACCTGGAAGGCGGTTTGACCAGCAAGCTGATGACGAAGGACGTCGTGCTGTATATCGACCGCGTACGCGAGCTGGGCGTTTCCTCGCTGAATTCATCAGGACCCCTAGCCAGTTTCGGGCTGGCCACCGCGCTGGGTTATGGCGACGTGATCAGTAACCGCGTGGTGGACGCGATCGGCGACGTGTCGGGCGGTGTGCGTCTCAAGGACGCCAAGCATTCTTCAACGGGAGAGCAGTAATGAAAGTGTTTCGTGGCAGGGCCGAAGGTGCAGTGTCGGAGCAACGCTCGGCTACATTCAGCGGTGTCGTGTGGGCAGACTCGATCATGCCGACCACAGACAAGATAACCATCGCGAACGTGTTTTTCTCGCCGGGCGCGCGTACCTTCTGGCACACGCATGAGCAGGGGCAGATCCTGCAAGTGACGTCGGGCAGCGGATTCGTGTGTGTGGACGGCGGCGAGCCGCAACTGATCCGCACCGGCGACGTGGTCTGGATTCCCGCTAACGAGCGTCACTGGCACGGCGCGGGGCGCAACAGCTACATGGTTCATACCGCCACGTCGCTCGGCAAGACGATGTGGGAAGAAGAGGTTGCAGAAGCGGTGTACCAGAGCGCGGTGGGCTGACGTCATGACGGCTCCCCTGACGAAGCGGCAGCAGCAGGCGAAGGACGCGTTCACGCATGTGCACGGTACGTGGAGTGACGGCTGGGATAGCCTGTTACGCCTCGACGCCAGTTTCTTCGAGGCATACGTGGCCTTCTCGGGGGTGCCGTCGAAGAAGAATCATCTCGACAACAAGGTGAAAGCGTTCGTTGCGATTACTGCTTGCGCGGCCGCGACCCACCTTTACGCGCCGGGTGTGGCGCAGCACATTGCCGCAGCACTTCGCGCGGGCGCCACGTGTGCGGAATTGGTCGAAGTGATCCAGCTTGCAAGCACCGTCGGCATTCATGCGGCGAACGTCGGCGTGCCCGTGCTTCTCGAAGTGCTTGAAGAAGAAGGCATGCGTCACGGCCCGGCGCCGCTTGACGCGCATCGTGCGGCACTGAAGGAAAGCTTCATTCAGAACCGCGGGTATTGGCATTCGTCGTGGGAAGGTTTCCTCGAACTCGATCCAGAACTGTTTGAAACCTACGTGGCATTTTCTTCCGTGCCGTGGCGCGAGGGCGTGCTGGAACCCAAGGTCAAGGAGTTCATGTATTGCGCCTTCGACGCAGCAGCAACGCACCTCTATGTGCCGGGCCTGAAATTGCATATGCGCAATGCACTTCGTTACGGCGCGACTGCAGACGAGATCATGGAATTGCTGGAGATCGTGAGCACCATCGGTATACATGGCGCCCTGCTGGCCGCGCCGATCCTGCAAGCTGCCCTGAATGAGTTCGAAACCAACCACGCGTAGGCAAACTCCGGCCGTGCCATGGGTTGCAGAACGCCGGCTTCGGCCAGAAGTTCGAGTATGATGGCTCACTGATAAATCGTCAGACGGGAATACAATCATGGCAGCCGAAATGGATTTGATACGACCGGAAACGTTGCGACATCAGGTCGAGACTGTCCTTCGCCAGGCCATCATGTCCGGGCGTTTTGCACCGGGCGCGCGCCTGGTAGAACGTGAGTTGTGCGAGACACTCGGCGTGAGCCGGACATCGATCCGGGAAGCGTTGCGCCGGCTCGAAGCCGAAAAGCTGGTGTGCAGCGTGCCGCACAAAGGACCCATGGTCGCGGTCATGTCGAAGAGCGAGGCGTCCGAGCTATACGCCATACGCGGACTGCTCGAGGGGTTTGCAGCAGGTGAGTTTGCGCGGATCGCAAGCGACGCCGCGATCGCACAGTTTGGTGAAGCCGCGAAGACGCTGAAGGCGAAGGCCATGACGGGTGACCAGGCCGGCGTATTGGCCGCGAAGACGGATCTGTACGACGTATTGCTCGACAACTGCGGCAACCGGTTGGTGAAAGAGATCCTGACCAGTCTCTACTCGCGCGTGAACCTGCTTCGTGCGACCTCGTTGATGCACCCCGACCGCTTGCCGTCGAGTCTCAAGGAAATCGACAAATTGTTTAAAGCGCTGAAGGCACGAGACGCGTCGGCGGCCGAAGCTGCCGCGCGCTTGCACGTGACGAATGCTGAGAAAGCGGCCATGCGGATGCTGGACGAAACGGCTAGCGACTAGGAATTTGCCCGGGCGCTTGCGCCCTGGCTTTCATCGTAAGTAGCTGGCCGCAAAAATGCTCATTTGATTAGGATTACTGGTAATGAAAGGAAAGTCTGCGCTAATCACGGGATCGTCGGATGGACTCGGATTCGCCATGGCCGAGGGCCTCGCCCGTGCGGGTTGCAACGTCGTGCTGCATGGACTCGAAGCGCCGGACAACGTGCATGATTCGCTGATCCGGATCGAACAGGATTACGGCGTCCAGGCCACCTATATTCAAGCGGACCTGACCGACCCCAATGCGGTCGAAACACTGTTGAACACAGCGCGCGAACGCACGGGTGGTATCGATATCCTGATCAACAATGCAGTCGTACGGCACTTCGCGTCGATCGAGGACTTCCCTGCGGACCGATGGAACCAGGCGCTGGCGGTCAACCTGACAGCCGCGTTTCTGGCCATCCAGCGGGTCTTGCCTGATATGCGTGCGCGTGGCTGGGGCCGCATTTTCAACATGACATCGGTGTATGGATCGCGCGCCACGCCGAACCGTGTGGACTATGTGACGACCAAGACGGCGCTGCTCGGATTGACGCGCGCGGTGGCGGTCGAGACGGTTCACCAGGGCATTACCTGCAATGCAATTTGCCCGGGTACGGTGAAGACGCCGAATATCGAAAGCCGGATTGAGCAGTTGATGGAGGAGAGAGGCCTTGACCAGGGTAGTGCCGTCAAGCAGTTCCTCACCGGCAAGCAACCCACCGGCGAATTCGTCAGCGCGTCGCATGTCGCGGAACTGGTCGTGTTCCTGTGCTCCGATGCGGGCAGTCAGATAACAGGGGCCATGATGCCGATGGAAGGTGGCTGGCTGGCAGGCTAAACACATCGGTTGGTCATCGGGTTGATCATCTGGCTGATACGAAGGGAGAAGAGGTTGATGAAAGACATCACGCGTACGCTGGCATCGTTTGTCGCACAGGCGCAGTGGGAAGACATCCCGCCAAAGGTGCGTCATGAAGCGAAGCGCGCGCTGGTGAATTACTTCGCAGTGGCGCTTGCGGGATGTTCGGACCCGGGCATCGGTAAAGCCGTGAACGTGTATGGCCGCTTCAGTTCGGGGCGTGAAGCGGGTCTCGTCGGACGCGGGGAAAGGACCGATATCCTGACCGCCGCCGCGCTAAACGCGATGAGCGCGAACGTCTACGATTTCGACGATACCCACCTGCCCACCATCATTCATCCGACCGCGCCCGTCGCCGCGCCGTTGTTCGCGCTGGCGCAGCAGTCGCCGTTGAGCGGCAAGCAGTGGCTGCTGGCGTTTGTACTTGGCGTGGAAATCGAGTGCCGCTTGGGGAATGCGATATCGCCTGGGCACTATCAGCGAGGCTGGCACATCACCTCTACGTGCGGCGTGTTCGGCGCAGCGGCGGCGGTTGGGAAGGCTATAGATTTAGACAATACTCAAATTGGTTGGGCACTCGGCAATGCGTCGGCGCAATCTTCCGGGCTGGTTGAAACGCTGGGCAGCATGTCGAAGAGCATCAGCGTGGGCAATGCGGCCCGCAATGGCCTGCTCTCGGCGTTGCTGGCGCAGGAAGGGTTCGCAGGACCCGAGCGGCCCCTCGAAGGCGAGCGAGGCTTCCTGCGCGTGATGAGCGACGCCACTGGGGCGCAGGTCGATGCAGCTTTCGCGACGCTCGGCAGCGAATGGGCGCTTCTATCGAATGCCTACAAGCCTTACCCGTGCGGTGTCGTGCTTAATCCTGTCATCGAGGCGTGCCTGGAGTTATCCGCAACTCCGGGTTTCTCGTTCACCAATGTTGAACGCGTCACGCTTAAAGGGCACCCTTTACTGCGCGCACGAACGGACCGTCCGAACATTACGCTTGGACGCGAAGCGCAGGTTAGCGCTCAACACAGTGTCGCGGTTGCGCTTGCCAGAGGCCGTGCGGGCCTTGCTGAATTTACCGATGCAGCAGTGGCTGATCCACTGCTGCGGGCGTTTGCCAGCCGGCTTGAATTCGTCGATGACTCGTCGTATTCCGTCGAAGCGGCACAGGTGACCGTCACGTTGCGTTCGGGCGAGACAATGTCGCGCCGTATCGATGCAGCGCATGGCAGCCTGCAAGCGCCGCTTGCGGACACCGACCTTGAAAACAAGCTCAGGGAGCTGGCCGGGTACGGCGGCTCGGGTTGTAACCCCAACCCGTTGATCGACTCTCTATGGACGCTTGAAAGCGCGCCTGATTCGTCCTTGCCCATGTATCTCGCTTGTTTGTAATTCGATAAGCGTATGCGGAGGGCACACCATTCATCACTGTCGAGGAAGCATCATGTCGGAGAATAAGAAGTTAGGTTTTGTGGGTGTCGGCGTCATGGGGCGTCCCATGGCCCGTCGCCTGATCGAGCACGGTCATTCTCTCGTGATCTACGATCGCAACGAAGAGGCGCTCGCGGAGTTATCGGCGCTCGGCGCGCAAGTGGCGGGCAGCGCACGGGAAGTGGCCGACAGCGCGCACATTGTCTTCACGAGTCTTCCCACGCCGGCCATCTTCAAGGACGTCGCATTGGGTGCAGACGGGCTGATCGCCGGCAAGGTGATCAAGGTTCTGGTCGACCTGTCCACAGTCGGTTCGCGAACGGAACAGGAAGTGGCGGCCGGACTGCTTGAAAAAGGCATTGAAACAGTCGATGCCCCCATTAGCGGCGGCGCGGCCGGCGCGCAAAAAGGCACGCTCGCCGTCATGGTCGCAGGGAAACCGGAAGCGATTGCTCAGGTGCGCGAGCTATTCGATGTCTTCGGCAAGGTGTTCATCGTAGGGGAGAAGCCAGGTCAGGCGCAATTGATCAAGCTGCTGAACAACATGCTTTCGTCCACGGCGTTTGCGATTACATCGGAAGCTTTCGTGGCTGGCGTGAAGGGCGGGCTCGATCCCGAAGTAATGATGTCGGTGTTCAATGCGGGTAGCGGCAAGAACGGCGCGACGCTCGATAAATTCCCGAAGCAGGTCTTGCCGGGCACATTCGATTTCGGCTTCCCGATCGGGAGCGTTTGCAAGGACATTGGACTTGCGGTGGAAGAATGCCAGGCGCTCGGCGTGCCAATGTGGGTCGGCAGCACCGCACGTCAAGTATGGAACTACGCGGGCATGCAGGACGGCAAAGCACGCGACATGACTGAACTCGTCAAGTATGTAGAGAGCTGGTCGGATGGCAAGGGCCTCGCTGGTTAAACGTGGTTAAAGACGCCCGAAACGTGCTGCAGGTCTCTTGCTGTGCGTGGAAAGCGCCGTGTGTTACTTTTGCAGTGACTACGGGGAAGCCGTGCATCGAGGAGACCAGGCATGGAAGTGAATCAAGCAGTCGGCGCGTTGCGGGATGCGCTTGGCGCACAGGTCGTGGCGTTGCCGGATGAGTTTGGCGACCGTCGTGTGAAGGACTGGAGCGGACTGCCGAGCGCGGTGCCGCTTGCACTTATCAGGCCACGGGACACGCGCGAGGTCGCGGCAGCGCTCGAAATCTGTGCTCGCTACGTTCAACCAGTCGTTACGCAAGGTGGCCTGACGGGACTCGTGGGCGGCGCTAATGTAAGGGGTGGCGAGGTCGCGCTGAGCCTCGATCGCATGAACCAGATTGTGGAGATCGACGCTGTGTCGGGCACCATGACGGTTCAGGCCGGCACGCCTCTGCAAGTGGTGCAGGAAGCGGCCAGCGCGGCCGGCTTCTATTTTCCGTTGGATCTCGGCGCGCGCGGCAGTTGTTCTATCGGCGGAAATCTCGCCACCAATGCGGGTGGGAATCGGGTCATCAAGTACGGCATGATGCGCGACCAGGTGCTGGGCATCGAGGCCGTGCTGGCGAGCGGAGCGATTGTCGGCGGCCTCAACAAGATGATCAAGGACAACAGCGGCTACGATCTTCGCAACTTGCTGATCGGCAGCGAAGGCACGCTCGCGGTCATCACCCGGGCGGTGTTGCGCCTGCGGCCAAAGCCTACGGCAACGGCTACCGCATGGTGTGGCCTGCCCAGCTTCGACGCCGTCACCACGCTGCTCCGACGCGCTCAGGCAGGCCTGGCTCCAGGCGTGTCGGCGTTCGAGGTCATGTGGGCGGGTTACTACGATACCGTGCTTGCCAACCTGGACAGTTTGCGTGCTCCGCTCGATTCGCCGCATCCGTTCTATGTATTGCTGGAAAGCGTGGGGACCGATCCTGTTCGTCATGGCGAAGCGTTCGAAGAATTTCTGGCTGCGATGCTGGAGGAGGGCATCGTCACCAACGCAGCGCTGGCTTCGAACGAGGCGCATGCGAAGGCGTTCTGGGCGATCCGCGATGCTCCCGGCGAATATCAACGCTTCATTCCGGATAATGCCGCTTACGATGTGAGCTTTTCCATCGCGCAAGTGGGCGAGGCGGCATCGCGCTGCGAGGCGGAACTACGTGCACGATGGCCCGACGCCACGATCATGATCTACGGCCATCTCGGCGATGGGAATATCCATATCGTGGTGGATGTGCCCGACATGCCGAAGTCGGGTCACGATGCCATCGATCAGGTCATTTACGACGTGACGCGGGACTTCCGGGGATCCATTTCCGCGGAGCACGGGATCGGCATCAAGAAGAAGCACTTCCTGCATTTGACGCGTTCGGAGGCTGACGTAGCGTCGATGCGCGCGATCAAACAGGCACTGGACCCTGCGCGCATTTTGAACCCCGGCAAGATTTTCTAGCTTAGAGCACCGCACCCTCGGCGTGGTTTTCGCTTACAACGTAAAACCGTCGAGCGGCACTGCCGGATGCCGCTTTGCAATCAGATCGGCGATCGAGCGGCCGCTTGCAAGCGCAAGCGTAAAACCAAGCGCGCCTTGTCCGAGGTTAAGCCAGAGGTTCTCGTATTGCGTTGAATCGATGATCGGCGTGCTGTGCGGCGTGGCTGGCCGAAGGCCGCACCAGACCGTCGCTTCGTCGAAATTACCGGCATGGGGAAACGCTGCAGCCGATTCGGCGCGCAGCGTGGCGACGCGAGACGGATCAATATCGGCACTGCGGCCGGTGACGTCGGCCATGCCGGCGATCCTTAGCCGGTCGCCGAGCCGAGCATAAACAATCTTTCGTTCGAAGTCGGTGATGCTGATATGCGGCGCGCGGCCGTCTGAGGCGACCTGAGTGGTCAGGCTATAGCCCTTCAGCGGATAAAGCGGGACTCGCACGCCTAGCGGCTTGAGCAGCGCCGCGCTGGGGGCGCCCGCTGCCAACACGATCTGATCGGCTTCGATAACCTTGTTGCCGGCCAACACTTCGACGCGCCTTGAGCCGCCCCTCGTGCGGCGCAAGGCGGTGACTTTCGTTCCGAGAAGAAACTCAACACCGCGCGCTCTTAGCAGGCGGGTCATCGCGACACAAAACTGGTAGCAGTCGCCGCTGTCTTCGCCAGGCGTGAAGATGCCGCCTTCCAATTGACCTGCAAGATGCGCCAATGCGGGCTCTTTCTGCACACATTCGCGCGTGTCGAGGGCTTGCTGTTCGCAACCGAGCGAACGTTGGTAATCGAGTAGTCGCAACGCTGCATTGAATGAAGCGCGCTTGCGGTGTACGACGAGTTTGCCGGCATTCGAGTGGCTGAATTGCAAGCCTGGTTCGCTGATCTGCAGTTGCCGCATCAAGTCACGGCTCAGGAAGGAGAGCGCTAACAAGCGCCGGGTGGACAGCTCGCTTTTGTGCTGTGTACACGCGCGGACAAACTGCGCGAGCCAGCGCCATTGGTCTGGATCAAGGCGCGGCCGGAAGCGGATAGGCGAGTCGCCGCGCAGCAACCAGGAAGGTAGTTTTGACAGGACGCCTGGACCGGCGAGCGGGGCGACATAGCTATAGGAAAGCTGGCCGCCGTTAGCAAAGCTGGATTCGAGTGCAACGTCCTCATTGCGTTCTACGACGGTGACGGTGTGGCCGTCTTCCCGCAGATACCAGGCTGTGGCCAGACCGGTGACTCCTGCTCCGAGTACGAGCACATGCATGGGATGGGTCGATGGTTGATTGAGCTGGAGGACATTGTTCTGCAGCGCGCAAACGGCGTCCAATATCGACCAGCGCTCGCGCTATAGCCATCGGTTATAGAGGGCCTGCGCGGTCATATCAACTCCGTGACGACTCACCGGCCGATAGCCCGGGCGCGTCGTCGCGCAGAAACTGGATGAGCCGCTCCGCCGATTGCGGCGGCGGTCGCGAGTGTTCCGTCACCGCATAAACCTGCAGGGTCTCGTCGATTGCGAGCGGCCGGATCTGGATGTCCGGATGATGCGCGGGATAATTCGCCGTGAACGAATCGACTATCGCGATGCCAATGCGCTGCTGCACCAGCGACTTCCCAAGCGGATAAGTTTGCACCGAGAGATTGCTGACGGGCGGCTCGGCAGCGTCCGCAAGCCATGCGGAAAGGATGGACCCAAGGTAGTCGTCTGGATCGATAGTGATTAGCGGTTGCCCCGCCAGATCGTCCGCTGTCAGCGGCTGGTCGAGCAGTTTGTTTTTCCACCAGCCAGCCGGCGCAATGGCGCACAGCGTGCTTTCGCATACCGGCGTGGCGACCAGGTTGGGATGGGAGACGGGCCGCATGGTCAGCCCTAGATCAATCTCATCGAGCAGCAGCGCATGTTCGATCTCGCGGGTGTGCGCGACGCTCAGTTCGCACTTCGACTGCGGGAACGTGCGGCACCATCGCGCCATGACCTGCGGCAACGCGTGGTGGGCAAGGGCGGGTGTAGCGGCGATCCGCAACGGCCGGTCAGCGCCGTGTGCAAGACTTGCGACAAGGCGCCGGATCCGTTTCAGTTGTTCATCGAACGGGCCGAGTTCTTCGCGTAGCCGCAGCGCTTCGGGGGTTGGCACCAGCTTGCCCTTGCTGCGCAGGAACAAGGCGAATCCGGCGGACTGCTCGGCATGCTGCAGCATCTTGCTGACAGCGGGCTGCGAGATGTGCAGGAGCTTGGCCGCCCCGTTGGTCGACCCGGTCAGCATGATCGCGCTGAAAATTTCGATATGTCGCAAACGCACCTGAGTCTCCCTGGATTGACATCGCCCAAGCAGCTTACGGCACGGCTCGATTGTTTGGAACACGGCTTTGACCTGGCCTGCTTACGGATCCTGTAAGCCTTCTTTATAGCTCGCCTGTCAGTTGCCTATCGGCTGCCTATAACGCAGGGTTATATTTTGGAATTTTATTTTCATTAGACGTGGTCTGCGCGCGCCCTCATATTTGGCCTGCTGACCGGTCCCGCGCCCCGGATGGCCGTAGGAGTTATCGCGTGAGATTGTCGGGTACCTGGTCGAGTATGTAGCGCTAACGTGGTGTGGAGGGTTTATGGAGTCTGCGGGGTATGTGTTTTCCCGGACGCAAAAAATGGTGTGTTTATCGGGTCTGTTCCTCGCGTGGGCTGTCGGCTACGCGGACCGGATCCTGATGAGCACCGCGATCATTCCTATAAGCCATGAATTTGCTCTCGATACCCGGCAAGCCGGCATGTTGCTCAGCGCGTTCTACGTGAGTTATGCATTTATGCAGCTTGCTGGCGGCTGGTTGTCGGACCGCTTTGGCTCACGGATTATCGTGGTGTTATGTATTGTCATGTGGTCGGTTTTCACCGGCGCGACGAGTCTTGCGTGGTCGTTTGGTTCGTTGCTTGCAATCCGCTTTATGTTCGGCATGGGCGAGGGCAGCTTCTCGCCGGCCAGCTCGGTGACGGTCGCCGAGGTATTTCCTAAGCCCGAGCGGGCGCGCGCCAAGTCGTTCCTGATATCGACTACCTTTCTTGGCAATGCGGCCGGGTCTGGCTTGATCGCGCTGACTGTCGTGCATCTTGGGTGGCGTGGGGCGTTTCATATTCTTGCCGGTGCGGGCGTACTTGTCGCGATGATCCTTTGGCTTTCGTTGCGTGGTGGGGTTGCTCAGCAAAGGGCGCGGGTTGCGAACCGGCCCAAGCATTTGTGGCGCTCGTTGCTGCGCATCCGGATGGCCTGGAAGCTGACTGCCATTTGGTTCTTCACGAGTATGTTGTACGTTGGTGTGCAGTCGTGGATGCCGTCGTATTTGATGAAGACTTACCATATCGATTTGCTTCATATTAGTTTGGCGGTGACGGTGCCGAACCTGATCGCGTTTGCGGGTACTAACGTGGTGGGCGCGTTGCTGGATAAATACGGCAAGAGCCGTGAGCGTTTGTTTCTGATGATGGGCGCGTTGATGAGCGCAGTGTTTCTTGCGTTGATGATCACGACGACCATGATCTCGCTATTATTGGTCTATTGGACGCTGTTTTCGCTGGCGTTCAACTTTGTCTATGCGACGGTTTTTTCTGCTCCGCTGAGGCATTTTCCGGAACATTTGATTGGCAGCGCTACAGGGTTGATGAACTTTGGTGGGCAGATTGCAGGGTCGATCGCGCCGGTTGCGATGGGTGCGCTCATCGCCGCGTTTGGGGGCTCGTTTTTTGCTGCGTTCTGGTTGTTGCTGGTCGCGGCGATTCTAGCAGTGCTCGTGGCTTCGACGTGGAGTCCGGCAAGGGACCTGGCGGTGCTCAGTTTGCAGACATGAACAGTGGTTTTTCGTTCGCACTCGGGGGGGGGCGGGCGGTCGGGGTCGGTGCTGGGGTGTTAGGTTTTTGCGTTAGTGGTCGGGGTCTATGCCGGGTTGCTGCTTTCGGTGTTAGTGGTCTGCGCGCGTTAGATGTTTTCTTTATCACTATTAGCCACTGCGCGTGGCGGCGCGTCATTTCTTTGTCCAAAGCGACAAAGAAACGAAGCAAAGAAAACGCTTTCACCTCTCTAAAAATTAAGTGTCTACAGCGTGCAGTTTTGATTCATGGGTACCCCAAAAGCACGGTGCTCGCAAGAGCGGAGGATGTTTGAACCCCTCCTTCTCGCGAATCCTGACAGTAAAACGCTTCGCCCCGCACGCTCTCGGGCAAGCACCCGTGTTCCACGAACCGGCACGGCCTCACGCGTTTCGGTGACCTCGTTTCAAGGAGGGTTGGCGACGTGGTTTGAAGTGCGTACAAATTCGGTGGCTGGTTCTAGGCGGATAGCGCGGGGTGCTCTTCGGGCAGGTTCACTCACTGGTGGCGAAGCGTGGGGTATCCGTGTTCGGAGAAAGAGGGTTTCACACATCCTAAGCTCTTGCGAGCACCGTGCTTTTGGGGCACCCATGAATAAAAACTGCACGCTGTGGACACTTAGGGTAGAGCTGTTAGAAGCGTTTTCTTTGCTTCGTTTCTTTGTCGCTTTGGACAAAGAAATGACGCGCCGCCACGCGCAGTGGCTAACAGTGATAAAGAAATCAGCCAAGATATAACGCGCAAAGACCTGGAAAGCAGCAACCCGGCAATGAACCAGATCGCTAACGCAGAACCCGTGCAACCCGACACTAACCCCGACCAGCAACCCCAAAGTGCGAACGAAAGGACCTCTCTAAATGCGCGTGTTCACCGGCAGCCTCGCAACTGAAACCAACACCTTCGCACCCATCCCAACGGGCCTCGGTGCGTTCCACGATCGTGGCTACTTCCCAGCCGGGCAGCACCCCGAAGAAATGACCTTCTTCGGAGGTCCCCTATGGGCGGCACGCCAACGCGCAACGTCCTACGGCTGGACCGTCATCGAAGGCCTGGTTGCATCGGCGAATCCTGGTGGCGTCGTCACGCGCTTAGCGTATGAAACCCTGCGCGACGAGTTGCTGTCCGACCTGCGCGCGGCCTTACCCATCGACATTGTGTTGCTCGGCCTCCACGGCGCCATGGTGGCCGACGGCTACGACGATTGCGAAGGCGACCTGCTAGCCGAAGTCCGGGAACTAGTCGGCCCCGACGCCATCATCGGCGCAGAACTCGACCCGCACGCGCACTTGAGCGAAGCAATGGTCAACCATGCCAACATACTCATCATGTTCAAGGAGTACCCGCATACCGACGTGCTCGAGCGGGCGTTTGAATTGGCCGATCTCTGCCAGCGCACCGCGCTCGGCGAAATCAACCCGGTTGCGGCGGTCGTCGACTGCGGCATGGTCGTGCCAATTCATACCACGCGCGAACCCGGCCGCTCGCTGACAGATCGTGCCCAGGCCCTAGAAGGGTGCGACGGCATATTGTCGATCTCAATCGTGCAGGGCTTCGCAACGGGCGATGTCAAGGACATGGGCACCAAGGTCCTGGTCTATTCAGACGACGATGCCCCCACGGCGCAAGCCATTGCAAGGCGCTTCGCCGATGAAGTCATCACGCTACGCGACGCGTTGCTCGTGCGTTACCTCGATATCGACGCCGCGCTCGACCGCGCCCTGGCCTCCGATAGCGCGCCAGTCGTCCTGGCAGATCGCTCAGATAATCCGGGCAGCGGCGCCGCGGGCGACTCGACCTTCATCCTGCAGCGCATGCTGGCGCGCGGTATTGGCGACGCAGCGCTCGGGCCGTTGTGGGATCCGGTTGCGGTCAGCATCGCGCTGGATGCCGGCGTTGGCGCAACGCTGGATCTGCGGATCGGCGGCAAGATCGGGCCGCAGTCGGGTACGCCGGTCGATGGGCGATGCCTGGTGCGCGCGGTGTTCCCCGACATGACGATGACCGGTCAGGCGGGCACGCCATCTCCGCTCGGCGACTGTGCGCTGGTCGAATTGCAAGGCATCGAGATTGTGCTGTCCACACGCCGCGCGCAGGCGCTGAACATTGACCTGTTCACGCAGCTCGGGTGCGACCCGGCGAGTAAGAAAATCGTCGTGGTCAAATCGGCGCAGCACTTTCACGCGTCGTTCGCAACCATTGCT
This sequence comes from Caballeronia eucalypticola, assembly GCF_047608185.1. Classification (NCBI taxonomy): domain Bacteria; kingdom Pseudomonadati; phylum Pseudomonadota; class Betaproteobacteria; order Burkholderiales; family Burkholderiaceae; genus Caballeronia; species Caballeronia eucalypticola. Next base: position 4,450 of record NZ_JBLKRU010000039.1, on the reverse strand, counting down.
CACGAGATCATCTACGTTGGCGCACCCGGTTCCGCGAGCCCCGACTGGTCAGCATTACCGTATAAAAAGATCAAGCTGCCGAAGTGGCCCATTCAGAACCGGCCTGTTCAACACCGGCCGGGCACAAAATAATCAAGTAACGGAGACTCTCTTATGTCTAATCAGGAATCCGATATATTCGACCTGATCATCCGCGGCGGTACGGTGATCGACGGCACGCGCCGGCCACGCTTTGACGCCGACGTGGGCATTCGCCACGGACGCATTGCAGAGATCGGGGACCTGCGCGCGCATACAGCGGCGAAGATCATCGATGCGACGGGAAGAATTGTTGCCCCGGGTTTCATCGATTCACATACTCACGACGATGCCGCCATCCTCTTCGATCCGCAGATGATCTGCAAGATCTCGCAGGGCGTTACCACGGTCATAACCGGCAACTGCGGCATCAGCCTTGCGCCGCTGAGTCCGGATTCGCCGCACCCCATGCCGTTGAGTTTGTTGACTGGCGACGAACACGCGTCACACGCTACTTTTTCGCGTTTCGCCGACTATCTCGACGCGGTTCGCGGTTCTCCATCGTCGGTCAATGTGGCCGCCATGGTGGGCCATACCACCCTGCGCGTGATGACAATGGATTCGCTCGATCGGGAGGCCAACAGCGACGAGATCCAAGCGATGCAGGGCTTGCTAAGCGAAGCACTGGAAGCCGGTGCAATCGGTGTTTCGACGGGTACATACTACCCGCCAGCCTCCGCTGCGCCCATGGAGGAAGTGATCAGCGTCTGCCGCCCGTTGACCGGCACCGGCGCGGTCTATGTGACGCACATGCGCAACGAAGCCGATGGTTGTATCGACTCACTTAACGAGACGTTCGAGATCGGCCGTGCGCTCGACGTGCCGGTCGTGATTTCACATCACAAGCTGCAGCGTGAGGTAAATTTCGGCAAATCGACGCTTACGTTGCCGCTGATACGCGCCGCCATGCAGTGCCAGTGCGTCGCACTCGATTGTTATCCCTATGACGCCAGCTCGACCATGCTTCATACCGATGAAACGAAATTGCAGGGACGCGTGCGCATCGCAACGAGTGAAGCGCATCCCGAACTGGCGGGACGCGATCTGGGTGAGATTGCAGAAGAGTGGGGCGTAAGCCGCGTCGAGGCGTCCAGGCGCTTGCAACCGGCAAGCGCGATCTACTTCAGCATGGACGAGAACGATGTTCGCCGTATCCTCGCATTCGAAGAAACGATGATCGGGTCAGACGGACTGTCGTTAGGCGAGAAGCCGCATCCGCGCCTGTGGGGTACGTTTCCGCGTGTGCTCGGACACTACAGCCGCGACGTCGGCCTGTTTCCGCTGGAAACTGCAGTGTGGAAAATGAGCGGCCTCACGGCCAGGAACTTTGGCTTGACGGGACGCGGCACGCTTGAAACGGGTAACCACGCCGATGTCGTCATATTCGATGCCGCCACGATCAAGGACCGGGCAACCTACGATACGCCGGCCGTCGCTGCAGACGGCGTTGAAGCGGTCATCGTGAACGGCGAGTTGACGTGGTGGCGAGGCGAACACTGCGGCGCGCGGGCGGGGGAAGTGCTTGTCCGATCCCGCTTGAATCAAGCTTAAAGGAAGGGTTGAGCGCTTTGCGTGGCACAACATGGCGCTCGTTCGGCCTGACGTAAAACTCGCTAACCAAAACGTTCACGACGATTTCGCCGCTCGCAGCTTACGGTACTCATTAACCGGTAATCCGCCCCAACCCCAGTTCTCGGTAGCCACCTCTTCTATCACGACAAAGGTCGCTTCGAGCGGCTTGTTCAGTACGTCGAGCAGTACATGGCTTACGCCCTTGATAAGCTGCGCTTTCTCTTCCGCGGTGACTGAGTCCTGTCCGGGTTTGCTACCCTCGCGGGTAACTTGAATGGTGACAATGGGCATGCCGCTATCTCCTATAGTGACTCACGAAAGAGGCGCCGACTGCCGGCGCCCGGAATTGACTGAGTGACGACCGCTTAGTGACCGGCGCTCTGGCCGCCGTCGACATGCAGGATTTCGCCTGTCACGAACGGAGCCGAGTCCAGATACAAAATGGCGTTCACGACATCGCTCATCTCGCCCATATGACCCATGGGATGAAGTGCGCCGAGCGCCGCATGCGTTTCGGGCGCGTGCATCGGCGATTTGATGATGCCCGGCGCGACGGCGTTCGCGCGAATACCGCTCTTTGCATACTCGATCGCGAGGGATCGAGTGGCCGCGTTCAGGCCGCCCTTCGTCAACGATGCCAGTACCGACGGCACGCCGCTAATCGCGCTATCTGCCAGGGTGGTCGAGACGCTGACCACGTGGCCGCTCGAATTTTTCTCCATCTCAGCAATCGCGAGCTGCGTGATGTAGAAGAAACCAGAGAGATTGACGCTAGTAATTGCCGCGTAGTCTTCCGCGGTGTATTGAGTAAAAGGCTTAGCGATAAAAATGCCGGCATTGTTGACCAGCGTATCAATGCGGCCGAAGCGTGCCACGCCTTCGCTAATGACGCGACGAGCCGTTGCAGGGTCGCCAATATCACCCGCCACCGTGACAATGTTAGCGTCGTCCGACGGCTTGATGCTTCGCGCTGTTGCGACAACGCGGTAGTCGCGTTCCTGGAAAGCCTTGACCAGTTCTGCGCCAATGCCTTGCGACGCGCCAGTGATGACTACAACCTTTTGTGATGCGCTCATGGTAAGCCTCTAATCAAGTAAATTCAGCTGTCTTGACCGTCCCGACTGACGGTATCCGGAAGTGCTGAACGCAGTCTAGGCGCGCGAACGTCGAGTTCGAATACCCGTCATGGACAAACAGTCTTGCGTGACAAGAACAAATCAGGCGAACCGATAGGGCATGCAGGAATGCTCGAATTAGGGCACCATTTCGCGATCATTCGGGCCACGGCTAACGGCCGGAATCCATCTCATCGAGAGACTATGCAGCGTCAATTTGAAGGCCTTCTTCTGGGCAGTATCGAGCTGTTTTGCCTCGCGGCTGAACTGGAAAGTTTCACCGCTGCTGCGGCGGCTGCGAGCGTGAATCCTGCTGCGGTCAGCCGGTCTGTAGCGGGTCTTGAGAAACGCCTCGGCGTGCAGTTGTTCGTCCGGACAACACGACAGATTCGGCTAACGGACGCGGGAAAGCGCTACTTGGAACAATGCCGGCTGGCGCTTGGACATCTTGTCGATGCAGAGCGGGAAGCAACAGGGGAACAGACCACGCCTGCCGGCGTCTTGCGGATCAGCATGCCTACGCCGTACGCGCACTATCGTGTCCTTCCTCTGCTGGCGGAATTCCGTGAGCGATATCCCGGCGTCACAGTGGAAACGCACCTTAGTAACCGCAATATCGATTTCGCCGACGAGGGCTTTGACCTCGCGATCCGCGGACGTGCCCCCCGGATTCAGGCCTCAGTGCACGAAAACTCGAGGATTCGGAACTGGTGGTCGTGGCGTCCCCTGCGTATTTGCGCCGAGCCCACAAACTGAAAACCCCGGACGATTTGATTAACCACGAGTGCATCCAGTTCGAGTTGCCAAGCAGCGGCCGCAACATACCGTGGGCGTTCAATAGAGACGGCAGCTTTGAAGAAATCGTGACGCGGGGCGGTTATGGATCATCAGGCGATGTGCTCGCCGGCGTGACCTTGGCGCGTCATGGCGCGGGGTTATTTCAGACGTATCGGTTCGTCGTGGAGAAGGACGTCGCGGACGGAACACTCAAGGAATTGCTCCCTCAATATGGCGGTTGTTCGCGACCGTTCATCCTGCTCTATCCGCATGGCCGGCATTTGACTTCGCGCGTGCGCAGTTTTGTCGACTTCCTGGTGGAGAGGCTCGGCGCGTGAGCGCCGCCGGTGTTATACGAAGCTAGTTCCTTGCGGAATCCGCTTGGCGGGTGTCCACAATACTTGACCACTACAAACCGGCGGGGCGCTGTGAAAATCCCCCTCTAGCCAGAATGGCACTTACTTAAGCCCGTGGCGCGTGCCCATATTGTCGGACGCGCTCGCGTGCGATGTGACGAGGCTCTTTCAGCCATGGGTAAGACTTCGGTCTTCGTTTGCGCATTCGTGGTTCGATGCGACCGGGACGATTCCCAACGCAAGACTGCGCGATCAGGTTGAACAGCAGACTCTGGTCGTGGGTTGCTGCCAGACCTCGGGCCAGCCATTCAGTCCATAACTGCACGGTGTGTTTGAAACTCAGTGTTCTCGGATCGGTGGCATAGTGGCTCGCGGCCTGAGCCATCAACAACCGAATCACGTTATAGGCCAGCAGATGGACCCAGATCTCCTTCTCGTTCATGTGGGCAGTCTGGCAATGCAGTACGTCCATACCCATCGTCGTCTTGATGTTACGTAGATCCAGTTCCACGTTCCAACGCCTGGCGTACAACTGCGAGAGCTCCTGTTTGC